>JAUUVJ010000281.1 GCA_030589605.1 Candidatus Hodarchaeota archaeon
ACCTTCATACAGAACATGAGAAAATATCCTTAAGACTGGTTAAAGGAATGACTGAATTTCATAATCAAACATAATATTCCTTAAAATATATAGTATTTCTTAGTCCAAAATGTGATTTATCCACTCGATCTTGTCAACAATTGACTTAGAAAATAATCATCTTGAGGAAGAATAACATCGTAAAAAGCTGGTTTAGATAACAGAAGTATATTTTTTTCACCAAAGATGAAGAAATTTCTTTGAAAAAACACCCCTTAGTTCTTTATAAATAATTTGAGTAAGGTTATAGAAGAACTAAAAGATAGGTGAAAAGACTATTAGTATTTAAAATTATGATGTGTGGTCTTTATGAAAAATGTAAAATTGAATAAACTCCTTATTAAAGCCTCTCGGAACTTCGAACTTAGAGAAGAGCTTCTTGAAAATCCTAAAGAAATAGGTGAGAAATATGGAGTAACCTTTACTCCAGAACAGCTCACAAAGATCTCAACTACAGCAAAGTTTGTAGATTCTATGGCTGAATTGGAATTTGGTTACCAACCAGAACCGAAATACCCATTGTATATTGCTACATACAAATGGCAAGTCGAGGCACTTTTGCAAGCGGCTGGAAAGCGATTTTTTGATCCAAGAATAACATATCCTGTCCCTGATTTCCCTCATAGGCTCCGATATAGAAGACCTATAAGATAGTTGAAAAGTTCGTTAAAATCTAATAATATAATATGTGGTCTTTATGATAGACGAAAAATTGAATAAACTCCTTATTAAAGCCTCTCGGAACTTTGGACTTAGAGAAAAGCTTCTTGAAAATCCTAAAGAAATAGGTGAGAAATATGGAGTAACCTTCACTCCAGAACAGCTCACAAAGATCTCAACTACAGCGAATTTTGTTGACACAATAGCTGAATTGGAATTTGGTTACCAACCAGAGCCGAAATATCCGTTGTATATTGCTACAAACAAATGGCAGGTCGAGGCACTTTTGCAAGCGGCTGAAAAGCGATTTTTTGATCCAAGAATAACATACCCTGTCCCTGGTTTCCCTCAAACAGGTTCAGGTCCTATATTATATCCAGTTCCAGGTCCTATTATGTATTCAGCTCCGGGTCCTATTTTATACCCAGTTCCAGGTCCTATTGTGTACTCACCTCCGGGTCCTATTTTATACCCAATTCCACCAAGAAATTGGATATACTATTGTCACTGTCATAGAGTAAAGAAACGATAGCTATCAGAAGTAAGAATTTTTAGGTAAAGAGAGAAAAAAGTTCTCTCCTCCTTTCTTTATAGTGATGATGTTATGGTAAATATTTTGATAACAATGAGATGCAATCGCGCATGCAACTATTGTTTCGCTAGGGAAAAAATCCATTCATATGCAAATAAGAACTCTCAATTAGATATTACTATTCCAAATCTAGATAAAATACTGAATTTCCTTGCTAGTAATAATAATAATATTCTACAACTAGCAGGAGGCGAACCAACAATACACCCAAAGTTTGACGAAATACTGATTAAAACTTTAAAACGGGGTTTTCATGTCAATATATTAAGCAATTCACTGTGGTCAGAGGATAACAACAATCTTTTTTCTAGTGTTCCTCCGACAAAAATTAATTTTCTTTTAAATATAGATCACCCAGACACTTATAGCTCCAGTAATTGGGCAAAAATTGAAAACAATTTATCCAGTCTGCAGGGAATACACAACGTCACACTTAGCTTTAATATATTTGAAAGAACCCCCAAAGTGGACTATATTTTTGATTTGGTCTCCAAATACAATTTTACGAATTTAAGACTTAGTTTTTCAATGCCTGTTGTTTTTGGAGGATCGATAAACAGTTGTTTACCCATTGAAGATTATAAATATCTTGCCCCCTTTGTTGAAGATTTTATAGGTAAAGCAAAGAATTTAGGTGCATCTGTAAAAATGGACAATACTGTTCCTATTTGCATGTTTTCAAAAGATCAGCTAGCAGATTATCTGTTAAGGGGTGTCCTTGATTTAAACAATAATTTTGCTTGTCGTCCAGCTATTGATATAGGTCCAGATTTATTAGTATGGAGATGTTTCGGGACTTCCGGTCTTTTTAATAGAAAATTAGATGAATTTAGTTCGCTATTTGATATCTATGAATATTTTGAGAGAGTTTTCAAACCTTACAAGTTTAAGGTTCTACCTATGGACGAGTGTTATGAATGTAGTTATGCAAAAGATGAAATTTGTCAAGGAGGCTGCAATGGTTACTCTATTGCTAAATGTATGGAAAAAAATGACTGTCCAGAGATTGTCACAGATGAAATATTTTTAAATCAGAGTGTCAAATTATCAAAGAATATTAGTGTGACAGAATTTCAAGTTCCACGAGAGACAATTCTACTTCTATCCGAGAATAATGTCATTATGGAAATTGATTCTTCTCTTAAATCACTTCTTGAACTTTTAGATGGGACAAAAACAATAAATGAGGTTATAAACACCTTGACGCTGGAAAAGACAGCATTAAACACTAATGAAGACCCATTAGATTCTTTTTTAATCAATACAGTCTCTCAAAAATTCATACCAACTCTCAGAAGATTAATGGAGATGCAATGTTTAGTTTCTACTAGCGAATAATGAAGAGATTTCTTTAAAATGTTTCTTTTCCTTTACGAATATTTATCGAAAATTCTTATGTCGCCAATGTGCCATTTTACGACACATTTGGTAACAAATGTTTTTTCTGCAGTATAATGCATCTCATTATTGGATTTAAGTTTGATCCGACAATTACCTTAAATAGTAGATAATCTAGTAGTATTCAAACATCGATATTTGTGAACAACTTTTTCCTTTAGAGGATTATAATATTGTCATTTTTGGAAGCTAAAGAGGTTCGATTAGAAACCCTTTTCTCGAATGCTAGAGAATCATACAAGGTCCCAAAGTATCAAAGAACATACGCATGGACAAAAGATCAATGGTCAGATTTGTACTACGATATTACATCACTTTCAGAAGATGAGGTGCATTTCTTAGGCTCTATTGTAGTAATACCAGATGAGGGACACAGAATTGGTATAAATTTTTTCAGACTCGTGGATGGCCAACAAAGGTTAGCAACTTTGCTTATTTGGTTGGCTGCGATTAGAGACAAGATGAAAAGATCAGGTAAACCAGAATTAGCAAGTCACATCAATGAGACATTTATATTCTCAAAGGACTGGAGTGAAAGCAAAGAAATAAGAGTTCCAAAGGTAAAACTCGGTGAACTAGATGATGAAGCATTTCTATGTATCTTAAATAACACGGATAAAAGGCCTAATCATCTAATTTTCGAATGTTACGAATATTTTTACAAAAAACAGGTTCCTGATGATTTTTGGCAAAAAATCCTTAAAAATATATCAATCGTACATGTAAATGTATTCAATTATTTTAATGCATTTAGATTATTTGAGACATTAAACGATCGTGGTTTGGAATTATCCGCTATAGATCTGGTTAAGAACTTTTTTTTAATGAAAGTTGCTAATGTAGCGCATATATTCAATAAAGTTATGTTAGAATGGAATGAAATGTATGATAAAGTTCGTGATAAAGAACCAGTCAAATTCTTAAGACGATACATGTTAGCTACGTATTCTGGTAAGATAGCTGTTTCTAAGCTTTATGATGAAATCCAGAAAAGGGTTGCGGGTCAAACACCTCAAGATATTTTACAATTCGCTAAAAACCTCAATTCTAGAGCTTCAATATATCAATCTATTTATGAAAAAACCTTTGATTCAATTCCAATTAATACAAAACTTGAACTATTGCACCTGATAGAAGTTTCACCAAGCTATACCCTCTTGATAAATACGTTCCCGTATTTCTTAGAGGACAAATTATCAGAAGATGAGATATTAAAGATCTTGGAAATGATCGAGATATTTCATATAAGATGGGGTATTTGTAAGCAAGCAACATCAAAACTTGATTCAATATACAATAAAATCTGCATTGAACTATCTAATCTTGAACCAACAGAATTCGTTAATCATATTCACGATGTACTTTCAAATGAAATCAAAAATAATACAGAAGATAATTTATTCAAAAGAAATTTTGAAAAATTACCTTTAAAACCTGGAGAAAGAAGAAGCAAATACATTTTATGGAAATTGTCTCAGCCTACAGGAGAGACTATCATGAATATCAACGAAATTCAAACAGAACATATAATGCCTAAGAATTTAAATCGTCAGTGGAAGCAATATATTACAAATATTTCAAAAAGCTCGCAATCAGAGGTTGAAGCATTACATAAAGAAAATCGCGATAGATTAGGAAATTTAACAATTATTAAAGGTGATTGGAACAGGAATATGTCACAAAAGCTTTTTAGTCACAAAAAAGCTGATTACTATAATCAATCAGAGTTTAAAGTAACTCAAGAACTCGTATCTTCTACAAATTGGACATTCTATGAAATTAATCAGAGGTCAACTAAATTGGCTGAAAAAGCACTTGAAGTTTGGAAATGGAGTTGATTTTCGTAATTATAGTCTATTTCATGAAATTATTTGTTGATTCTTCTTTTTTACTCAAGATCTGGCTCCTTGCAATTGAATTGATTTAAAAACAAAAGAATTAAAACACAGAATAAAATTCCCCTTACCTCTAATGTATCTTAGAGGTTACAGGAAACTCTCCAATAAAGAATCTCCTTTGTCTAGAATCCCAAAAACAAGTAACCCGTCTCTTTTTCATTTCATCAGTTAATTGTGGATATTATTAGAAATACTTCTATAATCTGTCCTCTAGATCGGTGCTATTGTTTTATGTTAGAAATAGTTATAAAAATGAATTATGTTTTGTTACGCTACCTACTAGAACTACATAATATCATTTTTTTCTCTCTCGCCACTAATTTTCTCCTTTTTAGCTTCTGAGTTAGATTTTTCTTTAATACTCTTCTATTTTGTATTTTTCTTCTTCCTTTAGCCAAATAATAATCAAAAATCAAATAAATTTGTAAAAATTGTAATTTCTTTCCTTAAAGTTTCACTTGATACTAGGAAATTCACCTATGAAAAACCTTCTTTGTCTAGAATCCCAAAGATAAGTAACTCGTCTCTTTTTTATTTCATCAGTTAATTGAGGATATTTCTCTCCCCAGTCTTTAAACCGATCATTAGATAGGATCAGTGAATCTGTTTGAATTGCGTAATTAATAATATGGTAATCATCTGAAGATCCTGCAGGGGTTTCTTGAACGATATCTCTAAGAAATAGATCATCTAAGTCATTAAAATCTTCCGCAAAATACTTCAAGGCAGAACTAACAAATATTTTTATATTAAATCCAAATTCATTCTTTAAAAATTGATACAATATTACTAGCTTTTTTGCAATGGCTGTTCGATCTTTCTCTCCATAATAAGCGACATTATTTCCGTCTACAACGATATTTTTATTCCCAGGTTCAGCTAAGAGTCCTGTTTGTAATAGTGTACCAACTGTTTTTTCAAGTGGTTGTCCTTCTTCAGGAATTAATGCTGCTACCTCTTCATAATCCTCGACTTCTTCTACTCGTACATCACCTTTAGCGAAGTTCCAAGCTTCCATTGGATCAGAAAAAAACTTAATTTCAATATTTTCAAGAATATCTGGGGGAAAAGTTGATAATAAAGGTTTAGAAATTTCAGGGACTAATAATCTTTTTGCTTTACTCTCCTTAGCAATCAATATGATTTCTGAGAGATTTTGAATAGGAATGATGCCTCCACTAATCGTTATTTCACCAACAATTATCGTTCTTGGAAGGAGAGGAATTTTAGTAAAAGCTGATAGAACTGAAATAAAGAAACCCAAACCTGTTTGTGACCCCTCATGGGTTTTCATCAAGTCTACTACTTGAACATGAACATTGTTATTATTAATAGCATA
>JAUUVJ010000394.1 GCA_030589605.1 Candidatus Hodarchaeota archaeon
CTGTTAGAGAGACCCATTAAATTTTCTAATCCAAACAATTTATAGGTGTCTTTCTCAACAAAAGACGTACTAAAGATGCTATTTCCACCCATAAAAATGTCGATTTTTTTGTCAGCTGAAATTTGATTACCATAAGTAGGATTTGAAACTGAAACACCAAATGCTGTGGTAGCTGTTGCTACTGTTAATCCAAACCCATTTTGCATATTTATCCTTGCTTTTGCATCATCGCCTAAAAAGAACGCTAGTGGGTCTAAATTAATTGTTACCGAAGAGGGAATAGTGAGACCGAGAGAAATTAAAGCGGGGTCACCTACAAGATTAGCAGGAACATTAAATTGGTAACTTGGTGACGCAATAAAAGGTGTATTAGAATCATTCCAATTTGCAACACCATTAATGAATGCTTGATCATCTTTTGTGATTAATAAATTTGTTTCACCAATGTTATAGCGAGAAGTCACCGTACTTAAAATATGTGGGTTATCACCAGTTATCTCTTGGCTGGTAAGTTCATATTCAAAACCAATATGGTCAAAAACACTTGCTGCAACAATATCTTCTCCAAATACTATTCCACCAGTTTTAGATTTAATGTATTGTGTATTGCCGAAAACATTAACACCTCTAGGTTCCACATCTATTTTTTGCCATAAAACAAACATGTTTGTATATTCAATGCCGAATTTATAGCCAGAGGTTGTATTTTCAAAACTAGCTTTATAGTTAAAAGGTTCGATTTGATAGTCAGGATCGGTGTTATCTGCTAAAACAACATTAACAGCATCAATCAGTTCCTGTACACTGAAAGTATACCCAATATAGAGCTCATCATCCGCAGTTAAGGTTTGATGACTAGCATTGGCTGAATATGCAATTAAACACATGAAGTTATTGGTTACAAAAACATCATCAAAATTAGGAGTTGTATAATGTTGAACTAGTTGTTGGAAAGGAGCTGTTGCATTAACGTGGAAAATAGTTGTATCTAAAGCAGATTGAAAAGCAGGTACATCGTCTAGAGCACTTTCAACAACTGGATCTAATAGTTCTCTAAATGTTATATTATGTTCCATTTTTTCGAGTGCTGAAAAAGCGGTTTCAACTCCAGAATCATTCATATAAACCATATAAAATTGAAGATCTTCAAATTCATTTGAATCTGCAGTTACAGCACTAGCATTCAACAGATCACGTATCAAATCAGGATTACTAGGATCGGGGTATAAATCTACTTCAATCGCAAAGTGATCCTCACTGAAACTATAACCTGCATAATCAGCTGCTTGAGCTGGAGGGTAAATGTTAGGATAGTCAATAAGAATATTATTGAAAATCCAAAAATAATCTTTTTTCGCATAATCTAATCACCTATAATTAACCACTCGTTATTATACCTTTAAAATTCTAGTTAAAGTAAATAAGAAAAACGAGTGATCGATCTATGTATTTTATGGAATGATGATTTATAAGAATGTGCGAAATGAAATTCAGCAAAAAATCGTGATAAATTCTAAGAAAAACTAGCTATCTAATAATTAAACTGTGTATTCATATCCTGAAACCCCTAACATTTGAATATCACAATTTTGGAATAATCTACTTGGTTTTATCGGAATGAGCTATAAATAACCACTTTTTTTATGTAAAAAATTTGTTGAAAAGTATTTATTGGAGTATTTGTTTCTTTTTCTGTCTTTTCATGAGAATATAAAGACAAATCAGACCAAAAAACCCAGAAAAAGCATCAGTATTCGTAATATTACCTCTATTATTTAAATTCCCTGATAAAAATGACGTTTGTACAGCAAATTGAAGTAAATTGAGATTCATCTTTGAGGCTGTCCATTCTTTCACCTCAAATTCCTGAATGTAGTACGCAGATGGCAAATATAATCCAGCTAAATTATAAATATTATCAGCACTTAATGATGAGACTATTGGGTCATTAACAAAGCGTCTTATACAATCTGCGACTATATCCCGCAGTAATGAAGTTTCATGTAAAAAAAGATTATTATGAGCGAACCCATAATGTTTATTTATAGCAAATGCCTTTGATTTAACTGAGGTCAGTGTTAATTCATCTTCTGTACCAATACTTTGAATAGCAAAATCTCTTCCTTGAACTTGTGATGTTAATAACAGCTCATCGTTGAAGAAACATGAAATTTCCTTTTCCACTGAAAAATCAGATTTTAATAACCCTTCCCTTGTTTGGTTTTTATTATCCACAAACATCGCAATATTATCAGAGGATTCAGTTCCATTTACTATTCCAATATGTTGAGCTGTAATAACAGAAAAGGCAATATCGGAGAAAAGACTTATTCGGGTATGTATATCAGTCCCCTGATACCATGAAAACGTTTCATCTATGTAAAAAATTCCTGGAAACTCTTTCTGTACCGAATAATTAAGCGCATTCTCCCAATTAGGGCCGTCTGGTAATGTTTCATCTATTATTAAATTAATAACATTCCCGATCGTAATTTCAATCATTGTTTCTATCCCAGCATTCCCATGTTGAACATATTTTCTGATATTAATAGAGAATCTGAGTTCATCAAATTGAGCTAATATAACATGTTCAGCTAAATCTACATCAAAAAAATCAATTTTTTCAGTCTGAAATAAAAATGTCAGATTAGAATAAATAAAGTCAACTTTGAGATTATTTTCTGATTCTTCAATTTCAATCTGCATATCATAGGTAGAATTTTCGTCAATTTCCTCTGATATACCGTCAGGGATAAATACTCCATTTGCAGTACCTAGTCCACTTAGTAGACTTATCAAATCAAGAGGTAAGTTCGCGTACCCTAGTTGATAATGCGTGGGATCAAACGAGCTATCATTAACTTTCAAAGCTATACCAAGAATATCAAATCCTAAGATTACATTTTCACCTGTAGGTAATAAATAGTTATGAATTATCTTAATAAATGGCATTGGTGATTCCCAGATAATAGTTTCACCATATCCAATACTCTCAGTTCGTTTCACTTGTTTAATTCCAAATATTGCAGAGTTGAAGTTTTTTGATTCATGCCCTATTAGAGCAATGATATTATCTTCTTGGGGATTGATATCAACACTATTATTGATTTCTGTTTGAGTGATTAAATCCCGCTTCAAAGATAATGCTTGATCCTTTTGATTTGATGTAACATAAGGATCATAATCAAACTCTATTCCGAATAGATCTTTTTCAAAGTAAGAGTTTAATTGAGGTATTTGATATTGATATTCCACACTTGAAGCTCTTGTTATGAAACCACTTGAGGTGATTAATAGTAAACAAATACTTAGAAAAAACGGTTTCCACCAATTTGATTTATGGAATTTCAGTCAGGCTACCTCCAAATATTCTTTCACAACAGTTTTTCGCTTAGGACTAATAATGTACTGTGAACGTTTTTTTTCTTTAAGAATAATTATCAATCCTATATCAGCTAGTTTTTTAATATGATGTTGTACACTTGAATGATGAACCTCGATCTTTTGTGAGATTTTTGATAAAGAGACTGGTCTTCGTTGCATTATTAATACTCTACAAAGATCTTTAGCTACCTCACTCTTTAATGCTAAAGCAATTTCTGTTGATTGCACAGATTTTGTTCCAGTTAAATAGAATATGTGATATTTTCCAATTTTTTCATGAGTAACCAAATTAAAATCATCTAAAGCTTGTAGATGCCATAATAACGAAGAAATCCCACAACCTATTTCTCTCTGAATTTCACGTAAATGAGCTCCTTGTTCACCTTTCTGTTCGAGATAATCTACAATTTGATATCTCAATTCATTCTCTAGCAATTGATTTTCATTAATTCGCCGTTTTTGAGGTGAATACGCGATATGGGCAATGAAAAATAAAAAGCCTGCAATAAGAGAAAAAACTATTTCGCGAATTCTTGATAATAACCCTGTTTTTAGTAACACCAGTAGTGAAAAGATACATGCAATAGAAATCAGTCCTATCGATGCTATCTGATCTAACCCTCCAAATAGTAGAGAGGGAGCGTTACCTAATGATACACTTCCTAAGGTTATTTGTATGAGCTCTCCTAGTAAGCTTACTATAGAGTTTTCTGATGATTGCTTCAATCCGCTAAGACTGAAA
>JAUUVJ010000375.1 GCA_030589605.1 Candidatus Hodarchaeota archaeon
CTAACAATTCATCTACAAGTTTAACGAGTTTGTAACGAAATTTTTGAAAAGGTAGATACCACTCTCTTTTGAGTGTAAACTCATAATAGAGCTTACATATCCCAGTGAGTATGAGGAATGATATATACAAATTTCATTTCATTAGAAGGAAATTTTTTTGTGTTTTCCATAGCAAGAGGTCTCCAAAGTCAAAAAATATGATGAAATTATAAGTAATAAAAATTTTTACAAAAAAATCGAATAGCTAGACTGGTATATCAAATCTTCAAGAAATTCGAGCCATTTTAATTTGGGTACTAGCTATATTCATTTCACAACACTATTTCTATGATCTTTTAGATAATTGATTAAAATTGGATATATAGTGCTTTGATTCTTAATAAGGCTTTACGAACAAATAAGATATTCAGTGTATAATATGAAAAAAAAGGATTTGATAGATTTTAGCTATTCAAAACTTTTTTGCAGCTTCCTGTAACAGTTTTCGGCATTCTGGAGAGTACCACAGTTGAATAAGATCCTTTTCTTTTGCACTCGAGGATTTTAGTATCATTGTCTCTATTTCTTCTACCCTATTCCTTTTAATGACACTGAAAGCATAAGGGGCAAAGCCTAGTTTTTTCGCTTTTTCAATTGCTTTTTTTAATAAATCATCTTTTGGGACTATCTCATCTACCATTCCTAATTGTAACAATTTTTCTGGAGGATAAAAATTCCCCAAATCTGTTATTTCACGAGCAATTTTATACCCCACTAATTGTCTCAGAATACAATCTGCCACAAATGGAACTGGAACACCAAGTTTTATTTCATTAAGCCCCATGAACTTACGTCCTTCGGCTATGAAGCGATAATCACAGCATAATGCAAGAATACAACCTCCTGCTGTCGCATGACCTGTTAAAGCAGCAACTATTGGTTTTGGGAAAGTGTATAAGTCCAAACACAGCTTATTAAATGCTGTATAAAACTTTGTAAACTCATCTTGATTAAGACTTAAGAATTCTGGAATATCGAAACCAATTGCAAAGAATTTTGTATTTGAACTTGTGAGTATTATACTGTGAATATTTTTATCTCCCCTTAGCATATTTAATTTATCTGATAATTGATTGACGAGGGTCAAATTAATTGCGTTTGTAATTCCTCTATTTAGGCTTAAAATACATATATCATTACTGTATTCAAGTTTAATTAATTCTGTATCCAATCTTCATTCCTACCTGTGAATACCTATTGTTTAAGATCGATATACTTGAAAAGTCTGACTATTGATCATAGCAGGTAAAATCTATAAAAGTTTTAAAAGTTTGATATCCCTTAAACTGAGAGCACTTTATACTAAAAAAGTCAATCAGCTCTTAATCAATTCGTAATCTCATTTCATTAGAGTTTTCATACCCTAATTCGACATATAATGGTTTACCATCTTTTGAAGCATGTAAAGATGATAATTTGATCTCAGAAGCTCGTAACCATCCCAGCATCGTTTGCATCAAATCTCGAGAAATACCTTTACGACGGTATTTAGGAACAATAACTAGGTTCATAATATATCCGATTTTTCCAGATAAATTAGTAGGCCCAGGTGGGTGTTGATCAATTACTATGCCACCAGTACCAATTGCTTCGCCTTTTGCAGATACAACTAGCCATCCTTGAAATTCGTTTTTTGCAATAGCATGTTTGAAATAGGATTCTGCAGCCTTATCAGCTGAATTCAATTGATCTTGATTATCAAAACCCATTGATTCAAACATTATTCTTCTTAATCTTACTATATCTTCAATATCTGATATTGTGGCTTTAAGAATAGTGAATTCTTTTTCCATTTTTCTATTTCCAATTAAAATTTTAATTTACACCGAAAAAAACGTAGTTCTAAAACATTTTGCAAGCAAAATGATAAGTTTATTATTCAAATTAATATTTAAGATTGATATTGAAATTGATCATTATGGTAGCTCTTAACTTTTCTGAATTACTAAAACTCAGTTCACAATATGAATCAACTGTCTATGATATTTTGAAAGATTTAGTCAAATTTCCTACAGTTGCATATCGTGAAGTAACCGCTATTAATGATTGTGCTGATTATTTAGAGAATCTTCTTTCAGAATATGGGTATAAGGTATCTCAGCATCCTACAAGATCAGATGGACATCCTGTAGTATATGCTGAAAAAAATGAGGATGCTGATAAAACTTTGCTCTTCTATCACCACTACGATGTTCAACCAGAGGATCCTCTTGATTCTTGGGTGAGCTCTCCTTGGGAACTAACAGAACGTGATGGCCGATTATTTGGTAGAGGAGCAGTGGACAATAAAGGACATATTGCTGTTAGTTTAATAGCAATAAAAATGCTTGAAGATAAGTTAGGAAGTCTTCCTGTAAACATAAAATTCGTCATAGAAGGGGAAGAAGAAGCAGGTTCAGGAAGTCTACCAAAATTCGCAAAACCCCATTCTGATCTTCTGAAAGTAGATGGTTGTATTTGGGAAGGTGCAGGATTTCATCCTGGGGAAGGGGAAGGGGAAGGGGACACTCTGAAATTGTCATCACCTGTCGAAATTTGGTGTGGATTAAAAGGAAATGCTTACTTTGAGTTAAAAGCTGGAGGTTCACCCCATTTTCCCCGTACTGATGTACATTCTGGATCAGCAGCTGCGAGTCCAAATGCTGCTTGGAGATTAGTATGGGCATTAAATACCCTGAAAGATAACCAAGAAAATATCTTGGTTGAAGGTTTCAATGAGCTTGTAAAACCACCTTTGGAAGAAGATATTGAAGCACTAAAGCAATATCAAGGTGATTTAGAATCTCTTCTCAAGAAGGATTATGGGTTGGAGAATTTATTGCTTAATCGAACAGGGTTAGATCTCTTAATTCCATTATTTCTCGAACCTTCATTCTCAATCTGTGGCATGCAAGGAGGATATCAAGGACCTGGAGGGAAGACGATAGTTCCAGCCAAGGCTTCAGTAAAATTAGATTTTAGACTGGTTCCAGATTTAACTGTTAAGCAGGTAGAACAATTATTAAGAGCACACTTAACTAAACACGGTTTTGATGATATAGAGGTGCAACTCCAAACTGGATATGAACCCTCAAAGACATCAGTCAATCATCCTTTTATTAGAACAATTAAAGAGGTGACAACCGAATTAGTCTCACCTACACCTATCAATGTAGTTCCATTCGCACCTGGTTCAGGTCCAGCTTATCTATTCACCCCATACACTCCTTTATGCATGGTTTTTAATCGAACTGAAGGAGTAAATGGACATGCTCCAAATGAAAATTGGCCCATAAATTCCACCAAACCGAGTCTGGCCTATAATGCTCTTATCGCTCAATCTCTTTAGGAAAAATGAATAACGAAGGATTGTTGAGGACTGTCAACTGACTATATAATGTTAAGAAGTGTTTTTTATCATTTTTTTTTCAATATCCACTATAATCTATTTAATTAATAAAAAAACTCAAGAAATCATTGAATAAATAGTTATAAAAGAGAAATTTCTTCCTTTTTTGTACATCATGATATTGAGGGTCATTCAATGAATAAAAATCAGATTGAACTGGGAAAAAAGATTGCTGCTGAAAGAGCTGTTGAAGAAAACGTTAAAGCTAATGCAATTCTAGGAATTGGTAGTGGTACAACAGTAGTATACGCTATCAAAAAAATTGCAGAATTGTCATTGAATGTGAAATGCATCCCTACATCTTTCCAATCACATCAGCTTATTATTGAAAATAATTTAGAGATGGCTTCTTTAGATCAGTATCCAGAAATTGATTTAGATATTGATGGAGCAGATGAAATTGATAATGATTTGAACCTAATTAAGGGAGGTGGAGGGTGTCTTGTCCAAGAAAAAATAATTGCGTCCAATTCAAAGAAGTTTATTATAATAGCTGATTATAGAAAGCAATCAACAAAATTAGGAGAGAATTGGAAAAAAGGTATTCCAATAGAGGTAATTCCAATGGCTTATATTCCACTTATGAAGAAAATGGAAAAACTTGATGGAAATCCTCAACTTAGAATGGCAAAAGCGAAAACAGGTCCCTTAGTAACTGATAATGGTAATTTTATTATTGATGTAGACTTTGGAATAGTTGACAATCCTACTAATCTAGATATGAAATTACGAGCTATCCCAGGAGTTGTTGAAACAGGGTTATTCCTTGGAATGGCTTCGAAAGCATATATAGGATTGAAAGATGGAAAAATTTCGGTCATGGAATAATTACACATTTAGACGAAAATAATGAATATGAGAATGGAGAAGTGGCTAGATTTCAACTAACCACTTCTGATTGTATTGTCTTGAGAGGGGGCGAAGAGAGAGGTAAGGAGCTCTGTAATAGAAGATATTATTACATGCCAATATTACTATCTTATTGATCCTTTTAATCACCCTGATTTTAAACGATCGTTTCGAACTTTGAATAGAAAAATAATCCTTTTATATTATTATTA
>JAUUVJ010000181.1 GCA_030589605.1 Candidatus Hodarchaeota archaeon
CGTCCGATTTGTATGTATGATTCGTTTTCTTTTGCTTCGAAGGGGATTTTTAACTTGGAACCGATTAAATAAAAAGATTTTTTATCATTTTGCAATGTAATGACTCCCCCCACCTTAATATTTAAATTTTGAAGATATTCAATCACTTTATAGCATAATGAGGACTTTCCTATTCCTTTCTGTCCAGTAATAATCATAGAGACATTATTCATAGTAAAAGTGAATGAGTTCTTTATTTTAATATTTGTTTCTTTAAATTAAGATAAAACTAAGATTACTCAAACAAATCGAAGAAAAAAAAAAGAACGGATATTTATTCATATCCGCTCATTTTGAGGTTTTTACCCAACATCTAAGATTCCATCACCAGTAATAGCAAAAACCGTTTCATTTTCAGGGAGAAGAGGTGAATCAGCTATTCTGGCAATGCGTCTTTCCCCTTTAGATTTTCTCAGATACACACGTGTTTGACTCGCGTGTGCTACTATGTGCCCACCCACAGGGGCAATAGGATCTCCAAAAAACATATCAGGTTTGGAGTGCACCTGATTAGTGACAATTACGGCCATATTTCCTACTTCAGCCATTTTGAGTAATGTATGAATGTGTTGGTTGAGTTTTTGTTGGCGTGTCGCCAATGTACCTCGTCCAACGTATTCTGCGCGGAAATGAGCTATTAATGAATCAACAACAACAAGGCCTATTCTTTGAGTTTGGCTATCTTGAGCTGCTTTTTCTGCTAATACCATTTGATGGTCACTGTTATACGCTCTTCCATGCATAATATTCTTCAACACTTTTTTAACATCAACATCTCCTTCCCAGCGTTTACTCATATTGAGAATTCGTTCTGGCCGAAAAGTACCCTCTGTATCAATATAAATTACCTTAAGAGGTTCTTCTCCATCGATATTCAAACCACCTAGTTCACGTGGAAGTTGAGCAGCAACACATAATTGATGAGCAATTTGAGTTTTTCCTGTTCTATATTCCCCATAAAATTCAGTTACTGCAGCTGTTTCAATTCCACCTCCAAAAAGATCATCTAATGACGCAGAACCAGTGGTAATTTTTAACATGTTTCTACGGCGTTCAAGAACCTCATCTGCAGGAATAAATCCAAAGTTCAAAGCATCTCGCGCTGCTTGAATTATTTTTCTTGAAGTTGCATCTCCTAGATTACCAACGGACACTAGTTCCCCAACTGATACCGTAGCTAATGATCCAAGTGTTCCAAACCCAGACTCTGTTAATTTCTTCGCGGTAGCAGGACCAATTCCAGGAAGGTCAGAAATACTCTCTATAGTAGAATCCTTGTTTTTTATTTCGATTGAATTAGAGGAGGAAAGATTGTTATTTGTAGAAAATGAAGTACTTTCAGTTTTCTTAACTTCTGATTCTTTCATTTCATTCTTCTTAGCTGAAGTAGCTCTTTTTTTTCGTGGTGGCAAAAATGATCAATCCTTACGTCTCGTTATACTATTTTACTCTTTGATAATCTAGGCTTTTAACTAAAGAGAGTATACTCTCAATGTAAAATCAGTATAATTTTATGATCAAATGATAAGAAGATGAAAGAATCTTTCTCCAAATATATATATTAGAGGAGATGTAATATTCTACACTTAAGATGAAAAATCAGCTTTTACAAGACCATAATCATGAATGATGAACTATCAAGTAATCCTAATGCTCAGAAATATCAATTTCTAGTCTTTTTTGTCATTTTCGGATTTCTCTCTCTAAAGAATCTTTCATTTATCAGCTCATGAATAGTATCTATCATTTCAATATAATTTATATTTTCAATCTTATCAGATTGCTTTCTATTAACAATTTCTAGTTTTTTATATAAGAAATTTAATAGCAACCATATAAAAAAACCTTAAATGATCGAGATTCAAGCCAATACAGCTTACATGGAAATAAATTGATTATCATCCGTTATGGACGAGCTTATATAGGAACTTTGATGTATTCTTAATTGAGGTTTTTAGGTGATATCAGATGAATAAAGTGTATCGGATTATCATTCTGGCTATCCTCTTATTTCTAACTGCTACCGCATGGCTATTATCAATGGTACTAAGATCTAGTGATTCAAACTCAAACACAGGATCAGGAACTTCGCCAATGTTATTGATGATAATAATAGCAGGTCTGGTTATTGTTATTGTTCCGGGAATATTTGTTGTAACTCGTTTAGCTAAACGATAATGCTAAAAATTATTGGAAAGTTGATATAGATTGGATAAAAACATTCGTTTCCTTCTGATGGGGTTTATTATGTTTTTGGCTTTCTCAACTTTACTCATAGGCTTTGTTGTGCTATCTACTGAGATGAACGGCGAAACTAGCTCCACTCCTACAGATCCACCTATCGTCATATTCATGTTGGTTATAATTGGAGCATTGACGCTTGTTGCTGCAATAATAGGACGTTTTTTACGTCGTTAAAATAACCGTTATCTTTTTTATTCAACTATAACAAACAATAGCTAGCCAATCCTAGGAATCTGATGCAAAATTGAGCTATCCAAGTATTTTCTTTTTCATTTCTTCTTTCAAGAATACACCTAAATCATTAACTTTCGAATACAACTGGCTGAAAATGTCCTTTACACAGAAGGAAATCAAATCAAAATTTAATAAGAATGATGAAGAAATAATTATGTATGTTTCAGAAGCTCAGAAAGTTGTTTCGAAATGGAAATCACAGAAAGAATGATATAATGAACTATTAAAAGGTTTAAACAGAGAATGATACCTATGCAATATGAAAAAATCAATTCCAATCTTATTTGGACAAGTAAAGGATATGGGAATACAACAGCTATAAATTTGGGGGGGAAGATATACATAATCGATTCTACATTAAACTGGAAATTAGCTCAAGAATGGAAAGAAAACGTGGAAGAGTATTTCTCTGAGCCTGTTTCAGGTTTAATCCTTACTCACCATCACGCTGATCATACGTTTGGAAATCAAGTTTTTTCGAACCTACCAATAATATCGAGCACTGAAATATGGAAGATAATGAATCATCATAAGAAACATATCTGGATTCCAGAAGAGATCATGGACTGGGAAGATGATGGCTATTGAATAAATGGCTTATAAGTTACTCTTCCAAATGTTTGTTTTGAGAATAGAATTATTGTTCATGGAGAAAGATCTCTAGAGATTATTAGAGCAGATGGTCACACTCGTGGATCTTCTTATCTTTGGGAAAATGAAACTAGAACGTTAATTACTGGAGATTTGATTTTTAACCGAGAGTTCCCATATGGAGCAGATGAAACTTCTGATTTAATACGATGGAAAAAAGTTACAGAAGAATTAATCAAATTAAATCCAAAAGTTATTATTTCTGGTCATTGACCCCTTGCTACTGAGAAAGATCTTATCGAAATCCGTGAATTCTTTTCAAATTGCATTGATTTTATGAAACAAAAAATGGAGGAAGGAACTACATTTCAAAAAATCGCTGAAGACAACCTATTTCCAGAGTATTATTCACAAGATCGATTTGAAAGGAAAAAAAACACAATTGAACAATGGTATACCTATTTTGAAGAACTAAATGAATTAACGCTTTAAAAAAACAAAAACGAAAAACCCATTGGATAAAAGCAGATGAACTTAGTAGAACTAGAACCGAATCAATTTGAGAAAATTAGATCTCTTTTTCATAAATTACAGCATCTCACATTCACATTAGATGCTGCAATAGCTAAGAACACTCCAGTGCGTATTTGGGTTGACAATAAGGATGATCCGAAAAGTTGTTTTATGTGGGATAAGACACATTGTTATTACTTTGTTGGCCAAGCAGAAAATGATGATTTCAACAAAAATTTATGCAAACTTTTTGATCAGACAGTCATCCCTCAAGCTATCTTGAATAAATCCGATTTATATAAAGTAGAATATTCCTCGAAAGAATGGGAACCCTTCCTAGAAGAATTACTAAAAAAATATCTTCCTGTAAAAAAACACGAGTTTTCTTAGCTTTAGAGGAATATAGTTCAAAGAATATGACCAAATTATTATCAAAGGCATTTGAAATTCGAAAAATCGATCAAAAACTTCTAGAAAGCGAAATAGCTAATACTCAATCAATTGTAGATGAAATTAATGAATGTTGGGATTCTATTGAATCCTTTTTACAAATTGGATTTGGTTTTTGTCTTATTGTTCATCTTGATAACGACAAAAAGGAAATTCAAGGATGGTGTACTGGAGAATACTTCAGTTCTAAGAAATGTGGAATTGGAATTGAAACATTCAGTGGGTATCGAAAAAAAGGATATGCTACAGCTATGGCGTCTGCTTTTGTAGAACATTGTCTAAAAGTAAATATTAAACCTTATTGGGACTCTTATGCGAATAATTATGCCTCTATTAGAGTTGCAGAAAAAATCGGATTAAAAAAAATCGAGGATTATCATGTTTACTTTGGAAGTTTTATAAATAGCGAATTGTATCAGGGATATCATTATTTTTCAGAGAAAAAATATGAAATCGCAGCTAAATGGTTTGAAAAAGCTTCTGAACTAGAACAACGTAAAACAGAAAGTCTCTATAATGCAGCATGCTCATGGTCTTTAGGAGGAGAGTCTGAAAAAGCTTTCTTACAATTAAATAAAACAATTGATTCTTTAAATAATTCAACCATCAGGTTTATTAATTACATGAGGAGTGATCAATACTTAGAAGTTTTACATCCATTTGATAATTGGAATAAAATTTTAATGAGATTAAATGAGGTTGAATCAAGGATAAACAAAAATTAATTGGTGAAAATGATTTAAAAACCTGTAACACAATCCACACATGATGGGGATATCGGATATAGCTTGGAATCCACCAATGAGTATTTTTTAAGGAGATCATTTAGCTATTTCAAATTAAATGTTTTTCTTATTAGTCATTTTCAATGATCTCTCTCTGTTATTCTTCTTTTTTTTACTAATAAATTCATTTTATGCAATTCAACATATAATTTAATGAAAATAACATTAAAAAAATTGATTTAGAAGATATTTTATTTGACAGCAAGATCATAATAGAATTTAGCACTTTTATGTGAACGATATAGCAGTCTCCTATCTATACTTTGATGATAAGAAAATGTATCGGGAAAAAATTAAGAATGAAATCTTAAAATCAGAGTAAAATTTTGAAATCGGGGTAGGGAGGGTATTTTTACTCCCTAGTATCCTAGACAGACATAATCGAATATGAATTAATGGATCCGACAAAAAATAATAAGCTGAATATATATGTCAACCCACAATACTAATTTTTCTACACTCTTCAATTCGTTTAAATCTGTCTTTAAAAATGCTAATAAAGAAGATGATGGAAAAAATCAAAAAGATTATGGCGAAGTAGTTTTTTCTTCAAACTATATCCCTCCTATGCTTCATCATCGTGAGGAAGAGATGAAGAGCCTTGTTAGCTACTTTAGATCGATAATAACAAATCCTTTAGCGTCTAGCAGAAAGGTGGTTCTTTATGGCCCTGTTGGAACTGGAAAAACTCTAGCATCAAGAGCTTTTGGGAATGAGATAGCAGTGCATCTCAAAAATGAGCATAAAATTGGTAACCCTGTTTTTCGTTTTTTCCATGTGAATTGTCGAAAAACTAAAACTCCACATCTTATTTTAACCACAATACTTAGACAACTTATTCCAGGATTCCCTCTTCGTGGATTTGGTGTAGATGAGCTCTTACGAATGTTTACTCTACTTCTCTTTGAACAGAACCTTGTTACACTTTTAGTACTTGATGAAATTGATTATTTAATTGATGATAGAACTGATTTCCTATATTCTCTTTCACGAATTGAAGAATCACCTCCTATCTACGAATCTCATTATTCAAACCCTACAAATATTAATACAGAATCACGATTCAGCCTACTAATGATCACACGAGATAAAAATTTTCATCATTATTTGGATTCCTCAACAGCGTCATCACTAGGTAGAAATTTCATTTTTTTTCCTCCTTATACACGAAATCAATTATTTGACATTATTTACGCTCGTGCAGAGCTAGGTTTACGAGAAGAATGCTATAATGATGAACTTCTCGAAGTTATCGCTTCCTTAGCTGAAGAATATGGAGATGCTCGTTTTGCTATTGAGTTATTATGGAAAACAGGTAAACTTGCGGATAAAGAAAATGCTGATTGTATCGTTCCTGAACACGTACGTAAAGCAGTTGTTGCAGTTTTACCTATGGAAAAGTCTATAATTGAAGAATTGAATTGTCACCAACAATTAATTCTTTTGAGTATTGCTAAACTTCTTACCGATGGCCAGACGAAAGTTACTACACCTGAAGTAAAACAGTATTATCAACAAATCTGTGAAGAGGCAAGTATTCGAGCTAGACGGCCAACTCAAGTATGGGCATATTTAAAAGATCTTTCCAGATTAGGATTGATTAAACAAGAGGTAGAAAATCGCCATAATCAAAAAGGAAGGTCCTTAGGAAGAGTAACAACAATTAAAATCCGCGATATCCCAGTTACAGACATTATTCAATCTTTAAATCACTTAATTGAAGATTAATATGCTTTTAATAAAAAAAAATGCTAATAGATTCATTGAGAATCAATCTACAGTGGATTTTTAGCAATTTTAGCCTAAACTTAAGAAAAAATCAGCTTTTTTTTACTATTTAAGACATCAAGGATTGAGGATAAATTGATTCTACTTCTTCCGTATAGTTAAGCTTTATATTATTCGCTGAATAGTAAGCAGTCATACACTAAATATGATTTTTCTAATTTTGGAGGTTCTCCTTCAATTGAAAAAAAATAATGAGTTTTACATACGTGATTTAACTATTGATGATGAATTTGATCGGATATCAGAAGAAGCTTCGGTGAAAGATGCTGCATTAAAAATGAAAGAGGCAGCTATTCCTGATTTAGTTGTCGTAAATAAAGATAATAACGTTTTAGGCGTTATAGCTGACTTTGATATTGTTACAAATCTCGTAGCTGAAGGATTATCTGCGGAGTCCGCTAGAGTCACTGAGATCATGTATACAATTGAGCCTGTAACACAAGACACCCCAGTATCGGCAGCTTTTGCGCGAATGCAAGAATTAGATGTATCGGTAGTCCCAGTTGTAGAAAAAAATAAATTAATTGGGGTTGCAACGATAACTGATTGCTGGGGTTTTTTACCAGAAGAATATGAAGATAAAAAAGGTTTGATTCCAGTAGCAAATCCACGATTTTTTAACTATTCCTTCTCTATTTTGATGGTTCTCTTTTATTTTGCATTTGGAATCTTGAGTCCAATAATTGGTATAACTGGATTCTTTAGTGCTCCTGTAGCAGGAAGACCTGATGTATCTGCCATCTATTATCTATTTGAAGCTCGTGGTAGTGGATTTTTGTTTAGATACTGGGATTTCCAAGGTGTTTGGTTATTAATAACTGCATATGGAATAATATTCTTGATTCTTGGACTTTTCAGTGCTTATACGATTTTTCAATGGGCTTATGCCGATTACCACCTAGTGAAGTTGAAACGAAATTGGCAATCAATTGGATTGGTCATTGGTATAGCTAACATTCTGATTGTGTGGAGCTTGTTTTTATTATTTGTATTAGGTGGAGCTTTCCGAGTCTCAACTACTCAGATAAACTTTGACATTAGCGGGTTATTACTCAGCAGTTTAGCTATTATATGCTTAATTGCAGCTGTATCTCGTGATTTCCTCTTCCGTGA
>JAUUVJ010000387.1 GCA_030589605.1 Candidatus Hodarchaeota archaeon
CTTTTAAAAACAATTTCTTTCCTTTAATCAATTATAAGTTATAGTATAAGGATATTGATAGAGCTATGAGAGATTTCTTTTTCTCTCAATTTGTATCTGTATTAAAATTAGCAATATAGCATTATTTGACGAGTTAGTTAGTAAATCAGAATTCAAGGAAAATATACAATGTTATTGACCACAGAACTAAGCCAATCTTTTCAAGAATCAATATTCATTGGATCATGGATTATAACTAAATTTCAATATCACTACTGGAATGGTATTATCACTCCCTTTCTTTCCATTAAACAACGTGATAATTTTTGTTATTTTCCTTTTATTGGGCCTAAACATCTGGTTCTCTCAAAGATTTCCTTTTGTACTAGTTGTTTTCAACCAAAATCTGAAATTAACTGGATTGGTTGGTGTACTTCATGTCAAGCTAAAAAATCTAATCGCCAATTCAGCTGCATTTTAACTCGTGCGGGAGATTCATTTGGAGACGTTTGTAACCCCTCAAAACACGCTCTATGTCAAGATGAAGAATTTTCTCGAAAATTTTGCCAACCTGAATATGTCATCTACCTTGGACATGTGGGTACTACTCTCAAATTTGGAATTACTCGTTTATACCTTGGTAACTATCCGAAAGGATATAAATTTCGCCTTTTAGATCAAGGATTTGATTCAGCACTCGTTTTTAGAGGGCTTGATCCACTAAACCTTGCTTCTGCTCAAGAACTCGAAGATACTTTAGCACATTATTTCAACGTTCCCCTCTCTTTGACATTTGACCATAAATTTCAAGCGTTCACTAGTCAGAAATCTGTTCTAGATACTGAAGCTCTTCATGAAATTGCTTCAATAATCGAAGGTGCATTCCCTGATTTGGCCCTTTTCGATCTTCTAAGTTTTTCTTCTGACTATTGGTGGTTTTACCCTTCACTTAAACAAAAGATGCAACCTTTACAAAGCATTCCTGTAAAAAGATATCCCCCGATTATTTCTGGTGAAATCCTATTAGCTAAAGGGCAATTAGTTCTTTTCTCCTGTGATAATTTCTTGTATTGGATTAATTTGCATGATTTACAAGGGCGATCCTATTATCAATGGGAGGACTGATGATCATGACTACTCTAATGCTACTTTCCTATGGAATCTCTGTCAGAAAGTCTTCACAAACAATCATTATTGAAACCAAATATGATGTGGAGGGTAATCCATCTAAACAGACCCAAAAAATAGCTGTTTGTAACCTTACAGGGGTAGTTTGTGACTCGCATGTTTATATGACTAATCCTGCAAGAATTTTACTCCTTTCACACTGTGTTCCTATTGTTTTAATGGATCATCATCGTGTTATTGGTATTACTCATCCATTTCACTCTCATGGCACGGTACATACTCGAAGGGAACAATTTACTGCTTTTTCTAACAAAAGAGGAATTATCCTGGCTAAAGGGTTCGTAGAAGGGCCTTTACGGACTAAAGCTAATTTATTACTTTCCTATGCCAAGAATCGAAGATCTACTTCTCCTGAATTATATGAGCATCTACAAAAGGCAGCCCATGATATACGTTCTATCGCAGCACAGGTATCAGAAATCGATGGAGGTCTCTATGAATTAAGGAACCAATTGATGGGAATTGAAGGCCAGGGAACACATTTATATTACCAAGCGATCTGTAAAATCCTCGATCCTATATTCAATTTTGAAGGACGTAAAAAACATCCTCCAACTGATCCCATTAATGCTGCTTTAAGCTATGGTTACGTCATTCTTAGTTCCCGAAGTCTAATTCAAACTGTAGCTACTGGATTAGACCCTTATGGAGGATACTTACATGTTGATCGTTCTGGAAGACCATCTTTAGCAATTGATTTAGCTGAAGAATTTAGACTGCCAGTTGTTGACAGAGCAGTGTTTGATTTAGCTACTTCAGGAAAATTTAATTTATTAGACGATTTCGAGGTAGATAGAGGGAACTATCTCCTAACAAAGTCAGGCAAACAAAAATTGTTTCGTAGACTTGATGAGCGATTTGCCTCACGACTAGCGTTTGACGATAAACACTTTCGTTTGGATCAAATTATGCTCCTCCAAGCACGTAAAGTAATACATTTCCTACTTGGAAAAAATTCTACATATATTCCATTCCACTATTCATGGTGAGATCACATTGACTTATAAACAGATTGTGGTCTATGATGTGCCTACAATGCATAAAAAACTCAGGAAAAAAATAGCCGATATACTTGAGGATTATGGATTGGAACGTCTACAATATAGTGTATTTGGAGGTAATTTAAGCAATGAAGAGGTAGAAAATATGGTTATTTTATTGAAAAAAATCAAACCAGAAACAAAAGTAGACATCCGTCTTTTTTTACTCCGAAAATCTACCTTAGATTGTCCTTCTTTCATCACAGTATCTGAAGCTAGTCCTCCTCATCCATCTAATACTACCTCTCTTCATAAAGAAAATCAGGATGTCTTACTCTTTTGATCAAAACAAAACCTCTTCCACAAAAAAATAAACTTGGAAATTACTCACATACCTTAATTTCATCTGAAGACATTAGACAATTTATTTACTGTCCACGTATCCCTTTTTTTCGAACAGTTATTCGATTTAATCCTATTCAGACTCCTAAAATGAATATAGGTAGAAAAATACATTCAGATGTCCATGAATTCACCATACCAAAAGTGTCTTCATCTGATTTTCCTGACCAGTATTTAAATCTTTATTTACAGGCACCAAAATTAAACATTCACGGTCAGGTTGATCTCATCGAAGTTATAAAATCACCTGAAGATTTAAAAAATATTCCAATCTTTGAAGATTATCTTGAATTAGTAGTGAATCAATCTAAAGGAATAGGGTGTATTGTTGAAATTAAGACTGGAAAAGCACTAGAACAAGTACCCCTCCATCATAAAGCTCAAGTGGTATTTCAAGCACTCCTTGTGGAAAGTAATTTCAATATTCTGATATTAGCAGGCAAAATCTTCTATTCTAAGACTGAAAATCAAATCACATTTCCAATATGGCCGAAAGATAAAAGTTGGGTACTCGATTCTATCAATAAACTTAAGAGCTCATTCAATTCCGAAGTAATACCGTCTCCTACAATTCACAGTGGTAAGTGCACAAATTGCGAATATTGGAAAATTTGTATGCGAGTATAGTTCGATGACAGAGCATTCAACCTCAAATCAACCTCAATTCGAAATATTATTCAATATTATGCAAAGAATGTATACTGTTGATGTTCTATTACTCATTATTAAAATGAATAGAATAACTCGTCCAGAACTCATTAATTTTCTTAAGCACACATGCAACATTCCTCCTAGCAGCGCATACCGATATTTAGACACTCTTGTAGATAATAAAATGATATTCTTTTCGAAAACAACGCAAAAAATAGGCTTCTATTCCGTTCCAAAAAACATTAAACCATTCTTATTTAAATTACTGAAACTTTTAGAAAGAATAAATGTATATACAACCTCTACAACGATTATAACCACCTTTAAAGGATTCTATATTGAATATTCTATTAAATCACGACGACAACTTCAAATTCATCAACCTAAAATCCTTCTAGAGCCTAATTCTTATGAATAAACTTTAGAGACATTTATGAAATCCTAGTTCTTTTAATCAAGGCCCTTTTGAAAGGTATTTATCGATAGAAACAAAATGAATGTTTTACTACGATGATTTAACGAGGATTATTAATTCAGATTCTAGGCAAACTGATGAGAAATTTCCTGTTTATCTTAATGATTTGAATTCCCAAAAATGAGAAATTTCCCAAATCTGAGAAAATGCAGTTTAGAAGAATCAATAATCTAAGTAAGAATCGTAAATGCAAAATGATTAATCTGGAAATATCTATACATATCTTTTTAGTATTGATAAATCTAAAATTAAATAATTATATCTGATAAATCTTTTTTTAAAGGACCTTATTAAATAATATGATGTAAACTCCTTATTTAATATGAGTATTCATAATTTTATGGTTGTAAATTATCAAATATATCTTCGCTACATATACTTAAATATATATAAATGCGTTTGAGTTTCAGACTCCAGCGACAAAAAGTTTACCCAACTCTCGGGAAAATGGATAAAAGGATCAAAAAAACACTTTTTCGTGAGCCTTACAGAAGCTATTCCTCAAGTACGAGGATTGAAATTCAATTGTCATTTCATTATTTACTAGAATATGTAAACTTACAGAAGCTATTCCTCAAGTACGAGGATTGAAATATCCAATGATAAAAGTGAGATCTTCAATAGAAGAC
>JAUUVJ010000310.1 GCA_030589605.1 Candidatus Hodarchaeota archaeon
ATCATTAACTAATTGGATCTGTGGATTTTTAAAACTACCCTTAAATAGTCCAGTTTTAGGATTAAGAATAACTGTGTGCTTAGGATATACTTGTACCTTTTCAACAACAAAATCATGAATGTGAGATTTTTTTTTAATTACAGGTTTCTTTTTTTTTGTCATTTATACTACCTAGGATTTCTTTATCTTTTTCTTATACACTATTTGTTTTACTTAATTTGAAAAAGACATTTGTAATAACTTATTCATTTCTTTAGTCCTTTTATACGTTCCGAAATCTTAACCATAAGAGGTTTATTACAATGACAAACTAGCAGATTACAATTGAAATGAATTTTTACTTTTAGCTACTAGTTAATCTAACACTCTTTTAGGAAAAAATCGAGAGAGTTCGTTAAATTTACACAAATTTCATTAGTTTGTTGTGAAAACCAAACGCTATTCATGATGGATTCTCGTGATAAAAAATCAAAAGACTTAATTTCCTCATTACTAAAGATAAAACGTTTCGGTATTTTAAGCTCTTTGCTTATGTTATTCTTCCAGATAAGTAATTTTTGATGCAAGATTGGTAAATCAATAAAATTTATATGTTTTGTATGATCCTCAAAAGGTGAATCATTCAAAGGTTCAGTTAGAATATTTGTTAATATTGTCATTTCTTTTTTTGATAATCTCTGATTCCTTGTAAGGACATCATTCGGTTTTATATTATCATTAACAACCATTTTCTTTAATTGCTCATTTGAGAAAATAAAATAAAAGGGTTTATTACGTTTTTTAGCTATTTTATCCCTTTCTATTCCTAGTTTCATTGCTCGATGTTTTTCACTATCTGATAAATTGTCAAATCCTTTAATTCTACGTACATTCAGTGGATTATAATCAAAACTTGGAATTTCAATTTCTAATCTTCTATTTCCATGATCCGCAAAAGGAAATAGATCTTTTTGATCAAGTTTTTTGATTAATCTGTCATATAAAGGTAAAAACACAGCTATTTCGTTACTTGCATACTTTAATTGAGAATCTGATAAAGGTCGAATGGTCCAGTCGCTTTTCTGTTCTTTTTTAGATTTCTTAAAATCCTTAATTTCAAGTTCCCGAAGTACAAGTTCTGGTAATCCAGGGGTTGTATTTGAATTTGGATTACAAATAATATTGGCGACATGAATATCAAATATTCCTTTGATCATGATCTTAAAGTATTCTTTAAAGTAATTTAAATCAGATGGAGCATCTACGAATACTTTTGTGATAGATTCGTTAGTTAAGTGCCAACGAAGAGGATCTAAAATCTCTTTATTGTCTAGTACATCAATAAAATAGATTGCGTTTCTGGATGATATTTGAATCAGAGTAGGTTTTTGAAAATAGAACTTGTTATATGGTGCACGTTCTTGATCAATTGCAAGAATAGATTCATTCTGAGTAAGAATGTTTGCAAGATTTTCAATTTCCGAATATTTGTTTAAATAATATACAGGTAATTCTCGAACTGTGAATATATGATTAAAACCAAAATCGCTCATTTCTAACCACAAAGATTAATTTAAATCCATAAAAGAACAGCTTTATTTATTGATTCTCTATAATCTGAAAAATATAAGATAAATTTAGTAAAAATGTCATTCATGCTAATAAAATTACTTGATAACTTTGGTAAGCTAAAGAGGAAATATAATGGATCTCAATGAACAAGAACCAAAAATTGTTTGGAATTTATTTAGCCAAATCTCTAAAATTCCACGACAATCAAAGAAAGAGGAAAAAATTAGGGAATGGGTTAAAAATTGGGTAATTTTAAACAAAATTCAATTCAAAGAGGATGAGATTGGAAATCAATTATTATCCCAGAAAGCCTCTATAGGCTGTGAAAAATATCCTGGTATAATACTACAAGCACATTTCGATATGGTTGCTCAAAAAGTGACAAATAGTAATCATAATTTTGATACTGACCCAATTCCTGTGTTGGTTAAAAATGATTACGTTACAGCTGATGGTACTACTCTGGGAGCAGATAATGGTATAGGGATGGCATTAACTTTGGCTGCTCTTATCGATGATTCATTTAAACATGGTCCAATCGATGTTATATTAACTGTTGATGAAGAAACAGGATTAACTGGTGCATTTGGTCTTGAAAAAGGTTTTTTTAGGTACAAATATCTACTGAATCTAGAAAGTGAAGAGGAAGGAGAAATAACTATTTCCGCTGCAGGTGGTGGTGACACAAAATTCGTTTTACCTATAACTTACTCAACAAAACCTTCATATCAAGGGTATAAAATAGAAATAAGTGGATTACAAGGCGGACATTCTGGTATAGATATAAATAAACCTAGACTTAATGCAATTAAATTAATCTTTGAAGGATTAATGAATATTCGTTGTGATACGGATTTATGGTTACATGATATTGTTGGGGGTGATGCTCATAATGCAATTCCTCGAAATGCGAGTGTGAATTTTTTAATACCTGAAAGTAGGAAATCTGAAGCAATGAAAGGTTTTCGGGAATGGGAAAAAGTTATAGAAGGTTACCGTGAAAAAGAAGCTAATATTTCAGTCGAAATTAAAGAATTAACTCTGAGTAAAGGTATTGATCAAACAAATAATATCTTATCACTAATAGATGAGATTCCCCATGGACCAATGACAATGTCTAAGGATATTCCAGGGCTTGTGGAGACATCAAATAATTTAGCTATTATTAAAAAAAATAAGAATACAATTATCATTGAGACTAATACGAGAAGTTCAATTACTAAATCTTTGAAACAAGTGCACAGCGATCTGAAAGCTTTAGGTGAAAAGTATTCAGCCAAAATAAGTCACCAATCAATTTTTCCAGGCTGGAAACCCAGTTTAGATTCACCTTTTCTTAAATTAGTAACAGAAGAATCTGAAGTTTTATTAAAAAAGAAAATAAAATTGAAAGCAATTCATGCTGGTTTAGAATGTGGTTTATTTGTAAGAATAGATCCAGATCTACAAATTGTATCTATTGGGCCTACAATAGAAAATGCACATTCTCCTCAAGAAAGGGTTTACATTAATTCTGTTGATCATATTTGGCAATTAATAAAACTAATACTAAGCAAACTTGATCAATTAATGTAGAGGTAATTTTAGTGAAAAGTAGTCAAAAAGAAGACAGCTATCAAAATATAGTTCAACAATTAGAGTCGACATTCTCCGATAGTGCAATCTCCTCATCAAAAGAAATTTATCAATTGGTTGTAGATTTGCTATCAAAGCTTCCAAATTTTCACTGGACAGGTATATACTTACTTGAAGACGCAACTAATGAACTTATTTTGGAGTATTATGTTGGAAAAACAACTGAACACACTAGAATTCCAGTTGGAGAAGGAGTATGTGGATCAGCTATTGCTGAAAGAACTGATAAAGTAATTGAAGATGTCGAAAAAGAAGAAAACTATCTAGCATGTTCATTAGGAACAAGATCTGAAATCGTTGTTTTAATTGAAGATGGTGATAAGATTATTGGTCAAATTGACGTTGATTCAGATAATGTCGGTAACTTTGACGAGATAGATAGAAATTATTTACGACAAATATCAAAGCTTATTATAATCCAGCTTAAGAAAATAGAATTCTGATGCATATCAATTATTGTTTCTACTAAAATGAGATTTTACAAGTATTAATTGTAATTAAAAAGAATTAAAAAGTTGGAAAGAAGAAAAAAAGAAAAAAGGAAAGTAAAATGGATAAAAATTTAAAAGCTCTATTGGTTTTTAAATTCTGGCTTACGTTTACCCATAAAAGCAAATATGCCTTCCTGAAGATCTTCAGTTGAAAAAACAAGACCAGCACCGTATGATTCCATTGCAAGTCCGATATCTAACGGAACTTGAGCTCCGTAATTAACCATTTGCTTTGCGATACCAACCGCAATAGGAGAACAACCGTGAGCAATTTTGTGTGCTATTTTATATACTTCTTCTTCGAACTCATCGTCATCAAAGTAACCATTGATTAATCCCATTTTAAAAGCTCGTTTTGCGTTTATTCTTTCACCAGTGAGGGTTAATTCCATAGTTTTTCCTACACCAAGATGTTTTACCATCAATTGTGTACCACCCCAACCAGGAATAAGCCCTAATGTTACTTCTGTTAACCCTACTTTTGCTGATTTTTTGGCGTACCGTAAATCACAGTTCATTGAGATTTCCAAGCCACCACCAAACGCATATCTTTCTATAGCTGCAATTACTGGTTTAGGGATGTCACGAAAGCGTTTGAAAACATGCTGGCCTTTAGTTACATATTTTTTAAAGTTCCAAGCACTATCAGGAATGCCACCTGCTAAATCTGCACCAGCTGAAAAACAATTAGCATTTCCACGAAGTACAATCACCCTTGTGTCAAGATCATCGACGAGAATATCTAATAAATTATCCAGATCATCTAACATTTGTGCTCCTATAGTATTAACTGGAGGATTATTTAAGTAAATAGTTGTAGTAAAATTCTCTGGATCCTTTTGAATTTCAATGGCATCGAATTCAAATTCTGATTTCGCTTCTTCTTCTTTTTTTACTTCTCCCTTTGCTTTTTCCATTATTGTACCATTTCGAATCCAATCATGAGCTCTGAAAGTTTCCAATCCAAATTTGTCTGCAAGTCCATCCATAAATTTAGTAAGTTCTTCTAAATCAGCATTTTCAGCCATCTCAAACGGACCAAAGGGATTATTCATTCCTTTTTTCATACCAATATCGACTTCTTTAGGAGTACAGAGTCCTTCTTCTACTACTTTTGCTGCTTCATTTATCTGAATTCTCATCATATCCATTAAATCGAAGTCTGCTGGATTAGAAGTATCTATTTCTGGTCTGCCTACTTCAGGCCATTTGTAAATACCTTCTCCGGTTTTTTTTCCGTGTTTATTTTCTTTAAATAATTTTTCCAGTGTGGGAGTAGGAGCATAATCCTTAGAAAGCCGATTCTCAAGATATTTCATACTATGGTATGCAATATCGACGCCTACAAAATCTATTAGCTCATAAGGCCCCATTCTCATGCCCATGTTCATTGCTGCGGCATCAACACCAGCAGGTTCATAGACTTTCTTATCTAAGAGATGAGAAAGATAAAGCATGGTTGGTGCAGTAATTCTATTAACAATAAATCCTGGACTATCTTTCTTGCAAACAATAGGATCCTTTGTCATTGCTTTAGTCAGTTTGACCATTAAGTCAACTGTTTCATCAGATGTTTTAGCACCTTTGGTAATTTCAACCAATTGCATCATAACTGGTGGATTAAAGAAATGTAATCCTACAACTTTATCTGGACGATTTGTTGCATTAGCTATTTCATCAATACTCATATTTGAGGTATTAGTACCTAATATTGCATGTTTAGGACTAAATTTATCCAGATTTCCAAAAATCTCTTTTTTCAATTCGATATTTTCTGGAGCTGCCTCTATACAGAGATC
>JAUUVJ010000413.1 GCA_030589605.1 Candidatus Hodarchaeota archaeon
AATGATTTCACTTTCTTCTTCTACGTGAAATTACTAAGGTTCCAATTGTTGCTAGGAATATCAAAGCTTCAATTCCAGGGACTTGTGTATCTGTTGTCGTCGTTGTCGGATCACCGGTTCCGGAGACATCTGTTGTGCCAGTATCATAGATTTTAACGGCTTCAGCTTTAGCTGCGTCGAAATTGACTGCACCCTCGGTTGTCCAAAGGGTTGTGAGAGTAGCATTTGTAGTATCTTGGTCGATAAGAGAAGCTATAGTCCCATCAAAGGTTGAAGGTAGAGTAGTATATAAGCCAAGTGCGTTGGATTTAGCTGTTGCATCTGTTGCATCTAATATGGCTTTATAACTAGCTGTTGCTTTGGCTTCATTTTGTACAAACCATTTGTCAAAGAGGTTTCGTGTTGGTGTCTTCATTTGTCCATCAAGTGTTACATTGAATGGATTAATCAGTGGGAAATCAGGATTCACTGAACCATCTACCCAAGCTTGAGGGATAGCTAAGCTTTCAGGTACAGCTTTGCTATTAGCTGGGATTCGGTATTTTCCAACTTTTTCTTGACCTTCTGTGCTCATTACATAATCCATAAACGCTTCTGCTTGGGTTTGTTGCGCAGCACCAACAAGAATAGCTATAGGATCAGGACTGAATGTGGAGGCTCCACCATAATTAAAACCTATTGTTCCAGGTACGCTTATAGCAATTTTAGCCCATGCATAATAATCAATGGTTATGGCAACACCATAAGTGCCCTCATAAACTAATGCGGGAACTAAGGAGCTTGAGGTTGTATATTCACCAACATTTCCAGCAACTTTAGCCCAATATGCCCATCCTTCCGAAATATCCGCGGCAGCTGTAAGATTCACATCTGTATTCTGATCACTTTTATCTGCAAGAACCATTTCTACTGCTGCTGTAGTTGAACCACTTGCTGCAGGATTAGCCATAACGATATGATCGTGATATTCTGGTTTGATTAAGTCATCCCAAGTTTTAGGAATAGCAATACCTAGTTCACCAAGATATTCTTCATTGTACATAATTCCAAAACCTGAAACAGCTGCACCGTACCAAGAGGGATCTAGAGTTGGATCTGAATCATCCTTCATATGCCAGTCAGCTAGGTGACTAGTAATGTTCTCGTCTTCTGCCACTTCATAACGTTGGAGGTTACCATCCTCTCGTCCGTCTTCAAAGAGGCCTTCACCACCGCCCCACCAAATATCAGCTAGCGGACTGACTCCACCCCATCCTTTAACCTCGAGATAACATGAATATGACGATTTTTCAATTGTATCAACGATTATATCGTTCCCAGTAGAAGATTTATACCACGCTTTAAAACCAGAAATTACATATCCTGCAAAATCTGCGCTATGAGGATGAATAATAACTAGCGTATCCGCCTGTTTTGGTGCGGCAAGAATGGCGTTAGTTGGCATCACGAATGCCAAAGCCAGTATTCCAATAATGGATATTTTCAACATTCTTTTCATAAGAATTACACCTTATTTTCTTTTCATCAATTGCTTTTTGATATTTTTCTTTTTCTGATAATACAAACCATAACCAAATATATAGATTCATATATTTTCATAAAAAGGGTTATAGCTGATATTTTATTAAACATCCAGTTATGTTTTTTAAATTTGTTCGTCAAAAATATAATTGTTACTTATAAGTAGTCATAAGAAATCTAATAATAGGAAAATTTAAGAATATGCCTTTAACATTAATTAAATAGAATTTAACAACTTGAACCTTCAATAATGGGTTGATGAAGTAGAAATTGATTGTTATTTAGATTTCTTTTCCAAGTGATAGAGTCTCAAAAAAAAGACAAGAATTGAACATTCGTATCGGTCGTTTCACTTATAAATGAATATTTTTATTTTGAGGTAAAATTTAAAACAGGTATTAATTCTTATATACATCTATTATCAGAACAAAGCTTGATTAAGGGATAAAATTTGAGCAATAAACTCCCCGTACTTCGGTTGGAAAATTTAACAAAAATGTTTGGTGACGTTAAAGCTGTAGATAATGTAAATCTTGATATTTATGAAGGAGAAATCATCACGTTATTAGGTCCATCTGGGTGTGGAAAATCTACAACTTTGAGATCAATCGCTGGTCTCGAGAAAGTCGATGGGGGTGAAATCTATTTCAGAACCATTAATAGTGAAACGCTCCAACCTATTTCAGACCTTGCAGTTCGTAAAAGAGACATGGCCATGGTTTTTCAATCATACGCTCTTTGGCCTCATATGACAGTCAGAAAAAATGTTGAATTTGGGTTAACAATTGGAAAAAGACGTGTTACAAAAGCTGAAAGAGAATCACGTGTTGTTAATGCATTAAAAATGGTATATGCTGATGAACTTATAGATCGAAAACCCTCTGAATTATCAGGTGGTCAACAACAAAGAATTGCAGTTGCGCGAGCTATTGTAGTAAATCCTGCCATATTATTACTTGATGAACCATTTTCTAATCTTGATGCTAAATTACGAATTGAAACTCGCTCTGAAATACGTGCACTAATTAAAGAAATTGGAGTTACAGCAATTTTTGTAACTCATGATCAAAGTGAGGCTCTTTCTATTTCAGATCGTATTGCTATTATGAATAAAGGCAGAATTGAACAGTTAGGGTCTCCATTAGATATTTGGCAAAAACCAGAGAATTCATTTGTAGGAGAATTCATTGGTGAAGCAAATTTAATAGAATGTCATGTTAAAGAAACTACAAATGGAAGTGCTGTATTATGCTTACTTGGAACAAGTGATTGCTTTAAAACTAACCAAACTAAAGAAATTTGGCCTAATGAAACAGCCCAAGTTATTTTAAGGCCTCAGGTGTTGGAAATATCGCAAAACATTGATTCTTCTCATAATTCTATACATGGAAGAGTAATTGAATCAATGTTCATGGGTACACTAGAATATGTAGTGATCGAGCTCACTAATAAGAAAAATATAACAATACACAGAAAAATCATTGCGGATGATCCTCTTAAAAAGGGAGAAGAAGTTTCAATTATAATAGACCCATCTCAGGCTTATGCATATGGTGGTAAATACAAAAACTAACCTAGAAACTAATCTACAATAAGAAACTCTTATCTTTCCACCAGAATACCGGAGAATACTTCGGTAGATCCATTTTTTGTCACGTATTTCAAGATCTTTTTAGAATTACCTTAGCTTATTTTTATGAAAAATAAATTAAGTTGGAATAAAAATAGATCAATTAAGGAATATACGTTTACATTAGGGGAAAAATCATTATCAAGGTATCCCCCATGATGACAAAGACGGTCTACAGAGGTCGATAACAGATTAATTTCTGTCAAAGACTAATGATGATAGTTGCACTTGCTGACCGATCTAACAGTCAATAAAGGGCTTTATCATGCCATTATCAATTTTAGATTTTTTTCGTGAACTTACTAAGTTCGAATTTAGAATTCTATCAGTGATTGAAGTTTTAATGGCTAGACATGAGTTTGTTCCAATAGAAGAGATAGCTTCTCATCTTAGATATACAAATAGAAGAATAACCCCCATATTAGAGAAATTGAGGAACCTTAAATTGATTTTTATGGTTCAAAAGCATTATCTAGGAGTTGCTTTAACATTTATAGGATATGACGCCTTAGCATTAAAAGCTCTTGTCGAAAAGGGGGTAATAGCACGAGTTGGGCCTGAAATCGGAGCAGGAAAAGAAAGTGATGTTCGATTAGCATCAGATGACAATGAATCAAAATTGATTCTGAAGT
>JAUUVJ010000431.1 GCA_030589605.1 Candidatus Hodarchaeota archaeon
AAAAACGTCAAAAAAAGCCAGTTCGGAAGATTCACTCTCCATTCTATCTTAGTGCTAAGGGAAAAGTTTTATCCTGTTCAATCAAATGACTGAGACCGATGAAGTCAGCTTGACCCTTTTTCAGTACTGTTTCCGCACTTTTCACATCAAATCCACCAGAGATGATCAGAGGTAGTGAAGTTATTTCTTTCCTTAAATATGAAATCTGGTTTAATATGAGAGGGGAAGAGGTTGATTGAGTAGTAAAATCGATACTTAATAGCTCGATTCCTGCATCTCTAAGGTTTTTCATATATTCTATTAATTCATCAGATAATCCTTGCGAGGGTATAGATAGATAGCAAGAAAGCATTGTAGATTTAGGAATATTATCCTTTATAGCTTTAATTACCTCAATTGGAAATCTTACTCGATTTTGGAAAGAGGATGATCCATACTCATCAGTTCGTGTATTGAATTCTGGTGAAATAAATTGGGAAAAAAGATCAGCATTACTGTCAAAACTGGAGGCTATTTCAATTATATCAAACCCAGCAAGAGCTGCACGACTTGCAGCACATATAAATTCATCTAGGATTTTATCAATTGTTTTAATTGAGATTGTTTTTGGATCCTCAATTTTTGAATCAGCAATTCCCAAAGCAGCAGAACCAGCGTGAGCAAGTCTTATACCTATCAATGCTCCATTTTTATGACACTCTTTAACGACTTCTCTTAATCTTGGAATAGTGTAATCATCATGGATTCCAATTTGATGAGATCTATCTTTTGCAGAAAGAGAAATATATGCAGGAGATAGATAGATGAGGCCAGTACCACCTTTAGCAGTTTCAGTATAGTATTCAATCGCTTCAGGTGTTATTTGTCCAGTTACAGGTTCAGCTGCTCTTAATTCTCCATTCAAAACAGCTGACATGACAACTCGATTTCTTGTTTTAAGTTTACCAAATTGATATTCGCGAGTTAAGATTGATTCCTTAGGAACTCTATTTTTGATTAAAAGAAGCATAAGAGTTGAAATCGAGTAAAGAGTCGCTGTAAAGAGAAATACATACAAAAAACCGAACTCATCAACAATAAATCCTCCAAGGGATGCAGATCCTGACCAAAACATTCCCCAAGCAAGTGTTTCTAAAGAATTCCATTTTGCACGTGAATTAGAAGGCACAACATCCATAACAATGGATCGTGAGATAGGCCCGCTTGCGTTCATAAGTGCATTTCGACTAATAAAAAGTATTACCAAAAAAATAACCGATACCTCGAATGAAATAGATTCATTCTGGAACAAAATTAGATTTACTACCAATCCTAGTAAGCAAATAATCGCTAAGCCCTGTGTGAGAAACATTGATCCAATTCGACCAAACATCGGAATTACTCGCTGAGCTACAATTCCAGTTATTCCAGAAACAATATTTGTTATTCCGAAAATCGCATAGGTAAAAAATGGTAGTAAACCATACCCAATTGTTGGGCTTGCGAACAGAATTGGAAAAAAGGCAACTGTAGCTCCGGCTCCAAATCCGATTATTATTCCTGAAATAACTATTGTAATTGGGATAATTACATCATAAGAGAAAGCTCTTCCTAATAAGGTAGCAACAGGAACTTCTTCAACACTATTTTCCTCATCTGATGACACAGTTTTTGGAGCTGGAGTATACTCACCTTTTGATATTAAAGCTTTATCATCTGAAACAAATGCTATCGCAATATAAGATATGATAGCACCAATTGCTCCAACAAGTATCAATGGTCCAAGTGTTTCAATTGTCCATGTATCCCCTAGCACTAAGGTCATTCCTGCTGCAAGAAAAGGACCTAGTGCAGCTGCAATAAAATTAACAAAATGCATATTAGCAAAAACTCTACTACGATCACCAGATTCTATACTATCAGCAAGAAGTGCTTGAGCAGCAGGGCCAGATAACCCCCAACCCAACCCAGAAAATATCTGAGAAACCAATAGGATCATAAGTATAATACCTGTATCTGGTGACGTTTCTAGTGAAGCCTGTGTTAAAAATATGGACAATATTAAACCTAATTGTGCTATAACTCCGAAGAAAACTGACATCCTTACAAGAATGTCTCTACGATATTTATCAGCAAAATAACCAGATGGAAAAACGAAGAGAGTCGAGGCAAGTCCAGTTGAGGTAAACAAAAGTCCAAGAACCAAATTAGGTTGATCTAAGATTTGAATTACATAAACTGAAAATGCAACCTGTATAATACCCATCCCGATGGCCTGAGTTACACTTTGAATATACGCTAATCTAACGTTCCAATTCATTTCAATTTACCATCTTTCACAATTTTGCTTTCATTTATCTAAATACAATAATTAGAGCTTCCAAAATTACGATATTTCCTCATTGTTTTAAATTTTTTTGGGAATATCACTAATTAGGAAGTCCAGTACAAAATCAAAGTTAATTAATCATCTATGCTAAGAATTTAAATGTTTCAAAATTCAGGCAAAAACAAAAAAAGAACTTAAAAAAAAAAAGATTAACAAATGAATGAGCTTTAATGGAGATAAAAAATTGACCAAGGCAATTATTGAAACAAAATATGGTGAAATTGTAATCGAATTTTATGATGAAGTTATTAATACAGTTAAAAACTTTGTAACTCTCGCTGAATCAGGTTTTTACGGTGGTCTTACCTTTCATAGGTGTATTCCTAATTTTGTTGCTCAAGGTGGTTGTCCACAGGGAACAGGAACAGGTGGGCCTGGATATAAGATTCCATGTGAAACAGACAAAAATGCAGGAAAGCATAAACACGGTAGAGGTTCCCTCTCAATGGCTCATTCAGGTAAAAATACTGGTGGCTCTCAGTTCTTTCTAGTTCGAGAAAAACAACCTCATCTCGATGGTAAGCATACTTTATTCGGCCAAATAAAAGAAGGACTAGATATCATTTATAAGCTAAATGATGGAGATAAAATGATATCAGTTGTAGTTTCTGATCTGAGTTCCAGTATTAAAAATCATAATTTGATAAAAATCTAGAATACTAGGATGAAGATCTGAAACATTTTCTAATTAATCAAGTCAATAAAGCCCAAAGGAGCTGGATGAACAATTCCTGTCTGCAAAAA
>JAUUVJ010000083.1 GCA_030589605.1 Candidatus Hodarchaeota archaeon
CTACAATAGGTATACCAGATTCTATAACTTCAATTGCTACATCTTTCACACCAGAATAATGCCTCCAAATACTTGCTATTGCAATAAGTGGATGTTCTTTCAAACAACCTTGAACATCATCATAAACAGGAATTACTCCATGTACTCTAGTGCCTCCGCTTCCAGCTGAAACACCAGCTGTAACGTTAGTCCCAAATTCTTTCATTAATCCTGCATGTTTTGTTCCCTGTGACCCGAGACCTATTATAACTGTTTCAATTGATCCACTTTTTTCAATTTGAGCTGCTAATTCAGGACGAATTTCTTTAATAAGAAAATATAACAATCCTTGGTCTATTGGAATCCTTTTCAAGAAAATACCTCCCTTTTAAAATCAAACCCCTTCTTAATTCCCTCTTTAATTATATCTGCCATAATTTTTTCATTCCCTACCACTATTTCCATCATTTTCAACGCTTTAGGAGTTTCAATTTTCGCTTTTTCTAAAAAATTCCTGGCTGAAGGTAGATCTGTCCCCACCATTCTACCATAAATGGGTATAATACGTTGTTTGTTTCGGTACCGATCCCTTAAAGCTTGAATTAATCCTCGTATAAAAACATCACAACTAGATATGCCACCAAATCTGGATGTAATTATGACATCAGTTATAGGATAATCCATTAGGAGATGAAACATATCTGCAACTCTATTCTGAGACGGTCCGCCGCCACTATCCATAAAATTGATAGGAACAACCTTATTATTGAAAAATTCCTTACCAATTTTAACAACTTCGTCGATGGAGAAAATCCCGTAACCTGCTCCGCCTGGAACAAGTCCGACATATAAAAATTCATTTTCTTTATCTAAATTTGGATCTAATAGGTCTATATAAGGAAATTTTAGCTTGTAGGCTTTTTTTTCATTAATAGTTGGTTCGGCAATGTCATGTCGTCTACTAGTTATCCCTAAATCCTCTAGAAGTTTACTTTGTCTGTATAATCCATTGTCATCGAGTACTATCTTCGCGTCGGCTGCTACAACAGAATCCTGTGTAATTATCACAGGATTAATTTCACATAACTTAGCATCAGTATTCTGGAAAATTCGATAGATTTTATCAACAATTAGGGAAAGTTCCTCATTCTGTTTAGGAGATAATTGAAGTTGCAGAGAAAGTTCACTCATAACTTCTTCCTTGATTGTATATTGTAATATTAATGCATTATTGGGTATTTCTCTCTTAATTATTGCATCTGGTTGTGTTCTAGCTATTTCCTCAATATCTACACCTCCAGATGCACTGGCAATAAGTACTATATTGAATGATTTTGGGTCTGTTGTCACACCAATGTAACAAGCTCCTTTTTCTTCAACTGCTTCCTCAAAAAAGACCATTTCAACTGGATGTTCCTTAATTCGCAGTTTTAGAAGTTTAGCTGTGAATTCTTTTGCTTCCTCTAAGGAAGTTAGCTTCTTCACACCACCAGCTTTTCCACGACCACCTGTTAAAACAGCTGCTTTGGCCATTACTGGAAATTCGAGGTTCAAATCATCGACTTCATCAACAGAATGAACAACTCCATACTGCTTTGGTATAGGAATTCCACCCTGTTCAAAAACTCGTTTTGATTCATGTTCATAGAGTTTCAATTTGGATCCTCCTACTAAAGAAAGTTACCTGTTTATCAAAAATATGAAATGAGGTGATTTTTTCTAAAATCGGCTAATTGCCATGTTATAAATTCTGAAGTTTTTATTATTTTTCTCTTTCTATTGTAAGTTCACATGAATATATATTCATTATATTAGTATTAAACTTCAACTTCTCGGGGGTTAACTCTCTTTGATGGTATGGTCGGGATGTAAAAGCAAGAAAATAGTCTAAAAATCAGTTGATCGTCTTTTTAAAAGAGAAGCTATATTTTTTGATTCACAATCTCGTCTTTAATTAAACTAATCCGTCTATTACTGACTCAGAGAACTTTACTGTAAACCCTAGACTCTGTAAATGTTTAAGAAAAATTGTTGCTTTTTCGTTTGCAGTTGTTTTAAAGCTAATAATTGCTGGAGGAGCTATTTCTGACACGGTTTTTTTGATTAATTTCTTTGAAGATGACTTGGTTTCGGTTAATTTTTCATTAACTATTCTGTTCCTGATTATACTGGTTTTATCATCAAAGCGTAAACATGTGAATCCCAAAATTTGTGATTCAGTGTTTTTTTTCTTTTTCTTTTGTTTTGTTTGCCCTTTATCTCTTTTACTGATGAAATCGGTTATTATATCCTGAACTTTCGTTCCAGTTTTGAAAGCTGTCTTCGTGATACTATCCACACTCTGAATCAGACTATCTACCATACCTTTTTGATGACCTTCTTGATCTAGCGTTATTACACTATATGTTATATCATAAAAATCAGGTTCAAATAATACATTATAGCGTGGCGGATAACCGATTTGATCTTTAATTAATCTATACGCAAAAGACCCTCCTGGGATTAAAGAAAGGATTCCTTGAAACGCAGTTTCAATTGCAACAATTTTAGCTATTTCTGCCAATCCTTCTATATTTTTTTTGTTAATCCAAAGACATCGAGGAGCTTTTTCCCTTTTTCCTGCAATGAGATAACCTTGGTATGCTTCTAATACAACAGCATCTTTAAAACTCAATTCTCTCTGTGCAAATTTCTCGATTTTCATTTAAAGCCCTCGTTGAACTCATTTATAAACAAAAATAGTTGGTTTTAATAACCTTAACAATCTAATAGCTAAAAAGCATCCTGATTTAAAGCAAACTATTTGTTCTGTTATAAGAAGAAGGAACAGATGTTAATAAAACACATCAAGAGAAATGTGGATTCAAACTATAGAATTTCTGCTAGTTTTTTCGCTAACTGCTTGGTTAAAACCCGAATCAATCCATAACTTTTAGAATTATTGGCTGTGATACTTAATACACCATTCTCTCCAGCATTACGAATTATTACATAACCAATTTGTCCAGTAAGTATGATTTCTTGCATTTCTCCTCTTTCCAACTCCCCTAAAACTCGCTCTGATAGTGATTGACTTGCTGCAGTCATGGCTGCAATTACAAGATCTTTATCATCTGATGTAGACGCAATTGGTAAACCATCAGAGCTTACTACGGTTATTATTTCAATATTAGGTGATTTTTCGAGATATTTTTTCAAAATGTTGTCTAAATCAACAATTTTTGAATCTGTGTCGTTAATTGTTTCAATTGACATACTAATCACAAAAATTCTCTAATTAATTTTAGGAAGCTTTTTTTTATTTGTGTTTATCTAGCTAAATCTTCCTTATATCTACAAAATGTATGAAGATGAAAATTAGCTCTAAAATTATAAAAAAAGACGGAGCTTATCTCATAGATAAAATGTATTTCCATTAATAAGCTAGTGAGAGATTTATTACCAAACCTAAAACAGCCTCAATTGACACTTTCCCTATTTTGGCTTCCCAGATGTAGAAAGAATTCATGAATTAATTAATTTTTATCTCTATCCTGTTAAAAATTTGGATATATTGAAAATTAAGTTTTTCTGGAAAAAAAACTACTATTAAACATTATTCTTCGCTCTGTTCAAATAATTTTGATAATCTTCAACATTTTCAGAAAGGTATTTATTTATGGACTCTGTTTGAATTTATAGAGATTGTATATAGATTCTTTTCTATATACATTAATCCGAGTTGGTTAAGTGACTGAGCCTGTTAACATAATCCTGTTTAAAGGAATTGAATGCGCTCCTTGTAAACCAGTGGAGCGGCATCTTAAGCGTATTGTTGAAACATCTCAAGGTGGAGCTCGTTTAACAACCATAGTTACTGATGAACATCCTGATATTGCCAGTAAATATGGTGTTTTCAATGTACCTCACGTTCTTTATAATAATGAAGTGTGTCTTACAGCTCAGCAAGCTGCCTCGATGTTTTCCAATTTTGGTTTTGAAGAAACAAGTATGTTTTCTCCATCATCACAAGACCTTTTTAATTATTTATTTAACAAATTGATTGAAGCTGGTGTAAAATCTAGCGAAGCAGATCGAGATCGATGGACTAAATTATCAATTATAACTGTGTCTGAAAGATTATTAAATGTTGAAGAGCTAGAGGATGTTACTCGGAAATCTATTGGAGATTATGTGCATATAGGATATCTTCAATCTATTGTTACATCCTTACTTGCTATTAATCCTCTAGCTAAAAGCCATTTATTCCATTCTGGAACGTTAGCAGGTAAATTCGGAGCAGCTCAATCTTGGATCCACAAGTATAATCCTAGAATAATGAATACACCTCGGTTGAAATCAAGGTTTAAAGAGCTACTTAAAGGATTAAGGATTCTTTACGGTCCAAATCAAAGAGCATCAAATGTAGCTTCTGATCTTGATATTATATATATTGATGATTATCATGCTCAGCTACAAGTTCACGGGTCTGCTCATGCTGTAATGAATTCAGAAATTGGACAAGATATTTGCTGCTTTTTAGCAGGTGAAATTTCAGGATTACTAGAAGTTACTTTAGGAGAAACCGCCGCAGTAGTTGAAACAAAATGTTGGGGATTAGAAGATAATTATTGTGAATTTGATATTCAATTAGGTGAAGAATCTGATCATTATAAAGCTTCATCTGTAAAAACAAGGGAATTCTTTAGTAAAACCGATCGTTTACGTTTCGAACTCTCCTTAGCAAATATTTCAAGAAACATGTATGAATCAGTTTTAAATAAACGTCCTATGCGACCTGGAATAGGGGACTTCATTCATATCTCCAATTTGCAGCATATTCTTACCTCATTGAAATTTGCAGATCCATTCAATTCGACCTTATTGGCTTATGCAGGACAACATTATGGACAAATTTTAGAGGATGTTGGTATTATAAGTCGAATTATGAAGAGACGAAACCTTAATTATGGATCCCCAATGGAATTTCCTCAAGCTTGCGAAATACTTGGTTATTACTTCAATAATATGAAGCTAACTCGAATCCAAGACGAAGTTACAGTAGAAATTATTGATGATGAAAGCGCTATATTCAAAGTATGGGAAAGTGCTGCAACCTCTGGAATAGATCTTTCAACAGTTGATCTATCTGCTCTTTTCCCAGGGGTTGAAAAACCACCGAAAATTACTACTTTAGATGATTTTATGGCTGGATTCATAAACGGAAGATTTGATCTATTAGTTGAAGATGAAGTCATTGTTAAAGAGACAAAATGTCAAGCTAGTGGTCATGAATGTTGTGAGTTCTTAGCTGAACTTGATTAATTGAGATCATTCCTTCTATTAATCGAAAAAGACAACTTTTCTAAAAAAACTGATAGTCTGTATGTTTCGATATAGACTTCAAGATCTTTATGATTATAGGACCGCTAACCATTCCGAAAAGATGGGACAAAACATTTGTATCTTGACTAATTGTTATTGAAAAGAAAATAACTAAGATAAATACCATTGTTCTGTTGTCTCTTTTTGATTTTCCCTTTAAAAGATATATCAAGGCTCCAAAAAGTCCAAAAATAGCCCCTGATGATCCAAATGAAATCATAGGAATGCTAAACACAATCCATAAAATTGAACCTATATTTCCAACAATTCCACTTAAAATGAAAACAATAACCACTGTTCGCCCTTTGCTTAATTCCTCTAAGCGAAAACTGAAAATAAATAAAAATAGTAAATTTGAAGCTAAATGAACAACATTACCATGTAACCAGATCGATGAAAAAATTCGATAGTATTCACCCTCTTTAATTCCTGCTGACATTCCTATGAGGTATATTGCATCTGGAGATTGAGAAAGAAGCTGATAAGGAAATAAAAACATGATAAATATATAAACAACAACAAGAATTAAACAAAGTAATCCTGTGACAAATGAAGATGGAAGCTCCTCTTGGAAACTAATTCTCTTGTAATAGTCTCTCATCGTGTATTTTTCCAATTCCTTTGTTTATTGTTATCGAAAGTAAGTAAAGTGATATTAAAGAAACAAGTATTAGACCTGAAATACAAATAATCGAACTTATAAGGAATAATGGGTTTGTTGTGTATGTTTCATATTTTTCAAAACTCCAAAGTATCCCAAATCCTCCTACACCAATATATATCAATATGAGACCGATTATTAGTGATATAACTGAATAGATTTCAGTGCGAATTATTCCTCTACTATAATAGTCAGCCAATAGGAAGAAAAGGTTCAGAGTAAGAAATGGAAATATAAATGGAATATAGTGAGGATACAAAATCCGATTTGTTGCTAAAAAAATTGCTATAAAAGGTAATACTGCTTTGATTGAAGTCTTGGATTCTACAATGGGAACTTTTTTAACCAAAAATACGAAAAAGATTAGAAGGAATACTGATTGCACTAGGAAGGGGATCATTGTAGTTGAAATTTCAGAAAAAAAGTATGTATAGAAAGACATACTCGGATCAGGCCTCTGAGCATGAATGAAAAATACATCATTTAGATATATTTCAGCTACAATTAATAAAAATGGTAATGAACCTATAAAAAATGTAATTCCTGCAAGTATCCAGATATAAATAGACTTGATATTGTGAGAATGAATACCCCATAAAAGAATTGGAATCATATATATTCCTGCAAGAGGTTTTACCAACAGTGCTAATCCGAAAAAAAGGCCACTTAGGGAGTATGACGCTTTTTTGAACATGATGAAGCCAATTAATACAAACAATATCATAAAATTATCGTGATATCCTCCAAATACCACACCTAAGGTTACAGGATTCAATAAAAAGAAATTCAAAACACTTAAAGCTATAAAATTAGATTTAGGATGTGAATTCGTATATAGTTTGGTGATATAGAATAAAAGTACTCCTACAATTAAGTTTACAATAATCAAAAATAATTTCGCCATTTGCCAAGTGAAAGAATCCACACCGACTAAAGCGATTATACTTCCTAAAGTGTAAAGGTATAAAGGTGGATATTGAGGTTTTTGTAATGTAAAACCATTGATTACTATATCACCAATATCACGATATAATAGGTTACCTTGGGCAATTTTTTTCGCAGCCTCAAATTGAAGGACAAAATCTACTGGATTGTAATATGATAATCCAATGATTAAATGGATTATTAAATTAATTATTAGTGAGAGATAAAATAAGCTGAATTTTTTATCAAAAATAGATTTAAGAAAGGTTGAAGAGAATTGTTTAACTTCCAGAGCAACCAACATCCTCAGTTATCAAAAGTAATAGTTTAATACTTGTAAGAACACCTTTTTCCAACCATTGATACGCTTTCATAAGCCTCACTTTTGTTGAAATTGTGTTTTATTGAAATTTTTTATTGTTATCTCCTAGATATGAAGATAAAAGGAGGACAGAATTATTGATTGTTTTCAAGTGATTTCTTGATCCTATATATCCTAATTAGTAGTTTTTTGAATTTGTCTGATTACAGTATATATAAAAACGATAATAACAAAGCGAAAGTAAATATCTTTGTTAATTGGATACCTTATTTAGTATTTTTAGAATAATAGAGAAGAAAATTTTAATATCATTCAAATCTTTAAAACCCCCTCAAGGTACTTATTCATAGAGGTAGAAGTAGTGGCGAAAAAACCCTCATGTCCTCAAATGGCATTTTTCATTGTCAATAATGGAATTCCTACTGTAAGTTTAGGGTTTTCTAGTGAACAATCAATTCTATTCGGGGGGATTCTAACTGCAATCAATTCCCTTACTGAATCTGAGACGGGTATGGGACAATTAGACGACATCCAAGCTAAGGAGGGGCGAATCTATATCCAAAATGTTAGCTATGATGCTAACTCTAGCCAACTAGTTGGTTTTTTTGTCTGGTCTAAAGCTGGTTTTCCCCGAAAAATCAGTCGACAAATGAAATTACTTGCTGGCGCTTTAGGATTAAGATATATGGCAGATTATGTATATAATCCAGCCTTTCAGGAAATATTACTCGTAGGGTCGCTTCCTGATAAATTCCAAATGCGATTAGGGTTACAATCGATCGGTACATGGCGAAAACAATTGAAAGAATGTCCATTTCAGCTAACTGATACTATGGAAAATCAGCTAGGAAAAATTGATAGTAGTATTTTTGATCAACTAGAATTAACTCTTAGCGATTTAACTTTTCCAGAAAAAGTTGAAAATGCTGTCGATGCGGCTGTTTGGTGGGCACTTGGGTCTATATTAGAAGATTCAGTATCTCCATTAATAACTTGTCGTAATATCGACCAGATAATCCCTAATCTCCGACTGAAAATCAAGAAGATGATGAGTGATGAAATCAGAAATCATGGTCCAATAAAGCTGTTAAAAGAATCCTTGAAAGGAGTAGAGTTCAAATGGCCACAATAAAAAGCATTACCGCTGGAAAGCTCCTTCAAGAATTTCTTAAAGGATATGATGATGACCCATTCGGGGAACAAGGGCTTGTAATAGTCAAACAACTACTCGACATCGCGTTTCCTGAAAAAAACTTTGAACAAATCATTGTTTCAGAAGAATTAAGAAATTTATTGAGTAATGCTGCTGACCAATACAATTTTAGAAAGCAACCATTATTTCTTGCTTTTTCTAACTTTATTTTAGAGAAATCTCCTGAAGAGATTAAAAGAATCAGTGGAAATCAGCTTAAAAAAGAATTGATTTCTCTACTTGATATTGATATAGATCGCCCTCTTCCGACATTGGAATTGGAACGTGCGGCATATGATTTATCAGGCAATCCAGAATCAGCTGCATTTGTTCGAGATTCACTTGAAGTAGCTCTTATTAGTACAACTGCCTCTTTGTTTGAATATCTTCTGATAGGCAATGAAGGACATCCTGGGATAATTTTTGAAGGATTTGATGCCAATATTAGAAGAACTGCAGACCGATTAAAGAAAATTAACCCCTTCTATCTTTTTTTAAAGAGATTATTAGCTTTTAAGTGGCAAAATGTGATAATTAATGGCTGTTTGCCAACATTGAACGATTTAGGGGCCGAGGATATATGTGAGTTTTTTGAAAATAACCCTAACGCGTATCTAGATAAATTAAAGGAAAATGTTTCAACTAAATTCGATTCCGAATTTAAAAACCCTCTTCAATCCTTGATTAATTCCTCACAGGTATACACTGAAAAAAATGATTCAAATTTCAACCTAGATCAAGGTACAGAATTAATCCGAAATAATAAGATTAAATCAAAAATTGTTAGAGAATTAAAAAAGATTCAAGCAAAAGTAAGATCTAATAAAAAAGTATCCTTAAAAGAATTTGATTCTTTAAAAGAACATTTACTAAAAGAATGTTCAAAAATTGAAAAAGAATTCTCAAAAGAATTTGCTAATTTTTGGAAAAGCACGGAAAGTACACTCCTTAACGCCCCTTTATGGTTTAAATATACAAAAAAAGAATCTTCATGGGAATTAAAACCGTCGCAGGATGTAATAATGGAACTTGATACAAAATTGTCCATGAAAAACGCGTTTGAAATCCAGAAAAAATCAAAAGAATGGCAAAATATCATTCCAATCTTTGAACAACTAGGTGGAATTCATTTTGCTTTTGAAAACATAATTGCTCATCATTTTTATGATAGAGTGCCCTCTAGATTAGTTAAGTTAGTAGAAACGCCGGCTAAGCGTCAAAAAATAAAAGTCCTAAGATCACTTCAAGAAATGCGCTACAAAGAAGGCTTAAGAGCGGTTAGAACGTATCTTGTCAAACCATCAGAAATTATTATTTCAAATCTTCTAGGGGTCGCTTTATCAATATTCAAAACATCATACATTTTAGATAATCCTACTGTATCAATAGCTGAAGAAGAAATACAAAATCCCAGAACCTTAAAACTTCTAGATATCCCTAAAGAATTATTAGAAGAACAGCCACCCGAATTATTCTTTGGAAAGGAATATTTCATCTTTCAAATAGGAGAAGAAGTAATCAATCTCGGATTTCATTTGAAAAAATTAAATGGAAAAGGAAATGATCTCTTTGGACTACTAGTATCATCCACAGCGTATGATAATGCCCAAATTTACAAGCAAGCAACAAAAGTTCTTGGAGATTATTCTGGATACGTTTATTCGGCCTCTCATGGCAATATGAAAGTATGTCCTCCAGCTCTCAAAGCAGTAGATGATCTCTTCATGTAAGAATGAGCAAATTAATGCTATAACGATTCTTTTATGAAATCGTAAAAGAAAAATATTAATTTTCGCCATATAATTCAAAAACACTCTTCTGCCATGCAGGAAATGTTTCAGGGGTTTTTGGATAGTCTAGATAGAGGTCTCGTGCTTTATCCATTTTCTTAAGGATTGTTCTAAATTTCAGAAGAGTACCTAAAATTCTTTTTCCACGATAAGCACGTTGTAGGGTTTTGAGAAAACCCCCAGAAATTTTTCCACTCGCATTTCCATACAACAAATCACCCGCTCCAAGTATTTGTTTATGAAAAACCTCATTGATAATTGAGCTAGGTAGGGGGATAATAAAGTCTTTCATCAACGCTAATGGAGCATTAATCGGAGCAAGTTTCGTCATAAATTCAACACTATAATCCCATAAATCTTCCGTTTTCAAAGTATCATTTTCTATAGCGTTTGAAATCGTTTTTGTGGCCATAGCTGCTGCATTTATTGATATACCTATACCCCCTCCATCAGTTGGTTTCACTTGAGTACCAGCGTCACCTACAAGGAGAAAACCATTCCAAACAAGATTATCCTGAGGTCTACGCAAAGGTACTCGCCAAGCGCCGGAATGAATAAGCTTTGAGTTCTGATAAAGTTTTTTTTCTCTTTCTAAGTAAAGATCAAACTGTTTATGAGGATTAAGCTTATTCATCTTCATAACACCTAACCCAGCATTCATTGATGTTGGGCCACGGGGAAATTCCCATAAATATCCTCCAGGACAAAGTTCTTGATCAAACATCAGACGAATGAATTCTGGAGATTCAATTTCACTCTCTACATCTCTTACTTCCCGATAACAATTACATACATCTTTCGGGGCAAGTTCGATATCCATTGAGGTTTTTTCGGGGTCAAGTTTTTTACGAAGAGTAGCCACAATTCCAGAAGCATCTACAATAATTTTTCCCATCATATCAACGATGTTTTTATCTTTTCCTCGATATCTTACACCAGTGACCTGATCTTGTTCAATGATTGGTTCTTTAACCATCGAGGAATCGAAAAGTTCAGCACCGAAATCAATAGCATTTTCTAATATGCGCATTCCTAGCTTAAATCTGTCAATAATGATACCTGTACCTCCTTCTTCC
>JAUUVJ010000155.1 GCA_030589605.1 Candidatus Hodarchaeota archaeon
AGGCTTACACTTATCGTAATTAAGACTTAATATTCGAATAGCAACCACACAGCCTTTTATGCCATTACTTCATTCCAAGAGCTATTTCAAGACATTTATCTGATATATCTGACGATTTTTTGGATAATATCCGCACAATCAGTATTATTGATCCGATTTCAGCGAAGATAAACAAGTATCTTAATATGAGCGCACACTCTTGTTTGATCAAAAGCAATTAGATCGAATTATTTAACTGGAGCTAGCAGAACAAATTATTATAATTCCTCATAAAAATAGTTAGATAACTATAATAAACATGGAGATTGTAAAAAAAAGTGGAACCAATTGCTCATTTAGAATGGACAATGGGAATAGGTTTGATTTGTCTTGCTGTACTGAATATGCCTATTAACATGCTTGGTTTTTTGCTACTTGGTATAGGTGCTGAATTTCCTGACCTTTTTGACTGGGTTGCTTTTAGGGGTAAAAAATTTGCATCTGGCCACAGAGAGTTTTCACATACAATCTTTTTCTTAACTGTATTAATCATCCTAACACAATTCATTCCTATTTTGGGTTTTTTAGCTTTCGGAAGTATTCTACATATTTTACAAGACATGCTTGCAGGAAGAGATCCAATTTTTCTTTTTTCACCAATAAGTCATCGTGGAGGTCTAATGTTGATCAATAAAGAACAATCAATCCGAATTGGAGCGAGTGTGAGAAAAATGATCAAAGGATCATATTATGGTTCAGATAATATTGGTGACGAACTTTCTTGGTTTTGGTTTTTGACAATTCTTGGATCTTGGATATTAATTCTTGGAATTTTCATATATTTCAGTTGAAAGGAGAGAAAAATGGAAGGTCTAAAACACACAGAATGGGTTTTTGGAGTATGGTTCATATGGTTTGCATTATATGATTATAATATAGCAACAAACCCAGCATGGATTGTCATAATTCTGATTGGGAGCCAAATACCTGATTTTTTAGGATTATTTCTCAGAAAGATTCATTTTCAAGCTAAAAGCACACGGAAATTAACTCATGATTATGCAATTGTATTTGTCTTTTGGTTTCTTTTTCCATTCAATATATTTCCAGAAATCGGTCTATTTACAACATCTATTGCAATACATTATCTCGTTGATTTATTTTCAGGACTTGAACCAATATATATAGCTGGTTTTCTGTTTGGGGAACACACAGCAATTCTTTACATCACAAAAGATCATAGAATTAAGATAGGGAAAAAAATTGAATCTTGGGGTTCAAACTATCTAGTAACTGAAACAGAAGAACCAACACCAGAACTAGCCTGGTTTTGGGTAATGCAACTTGCTGGTACAATATTTTGTGGAATAGGCATTTTAATCTATCTTCTTCTTTCTTGAAATAGTTTCGATAGTAAAAGAAGTTTTCTGTTTTCTTCAATTTTCTTTATTATAGAATTTAAACATAGTTTTATGTAATATTCGAAATAAAGAAAGGAATGAGAAAAACAACATCCCATATGATAAACTCCTTATAGCCATATAGAAATCAATAACCTAGGGAAACATACATAATTTGAGCATTAAACTTTATTTAGTGGGATAGAGTCCCATGTCAATTAAATTAATATTTTCAAGAATAACTGATCCAATTTATTTAACGTATGAGCTTTTACTAAGTAATAGAAGATTAATCATTCCAACAATGATTGGTTTAACTATTGCTTTAACGGTAATTTCCCAAAATAGTATGTTGGTTGAATCTTATCGTCCAGAAATATTCGAAGAAGTAGTATTTAGCTATCAAAATCTGATTAATGAAGATATCAGAACCACTATCTACCCTGATAAATTTCAATTTCTCCCAGGATTTGATTTTCCAAACTTTTTTACGAATTTTAATCTTTATGATGACCTTTTCAATAAATCTTTACTTCGAACTGACTATTCTGATTATATCCTTGATCAAATCTGGTATAGTCGAATAAATACTAATATATGGTTAAATTTATCGTGGAATGGGCCAAGTTATGAATTAATTACCAAATATCTTTATACCTATAGCTGTTCTAATCCAGAGCTCTACTTTCAATTAGAGCAAATTATGCAAGATGAAGGAACAGGTCGCCTTCCTGAAAATTCTTCAGAAATTCTATTCATCATTCCTGATGTACTACAAAATCTCTGGGCTTTTGAAAAAGATTTCGAGAATCTTACTCTCAACACTGAGATTAATATCACATTACCAGAATATTGGGACTCAGAAGGCACCATAAGAGATAATAAAACTGTGACAATAGTTGGTTTATTAAAATACGACCCTACTTGGTATATTTATGATGTAGACAATTCAAATGGTCTCACATTTCAAGATAATTCGGCTAATGTAAGCTTTTTAATAGAGAAATATCTTGATACTTCATCGTATTATAGTTTTATTACATTTCCAACATTTCTGAATCAAACCCTCAACGACCTTTCTGTACATCCGTCGGGAGTTCGCTGGGAAGGTAGAATCATAGGAAAAACTTTTTTAGACCCTAGAAATTTCGATGCATTTAATATTAATGCAGAAAAAGCAAAACTGAAAAAATTTCTGATTTTTTTTGAAGAATCGCTAAATGCTCAACAGTATGATGGGTATGTTAGAAGTGATCTTCTTTATCGAATACAAATGTATGAAGGTTCACTTCTAGGATTGCTTCTCATATTATTGTTAGTCAGTTTTCCTGTTATATGCATTGCTTTATTTTTAGTTACTTATTCATTTGGTTTAATTCGACGGCAAAAACAAGAACAAATTGGAATTATTAAACCGCGTGGGGGGTCTTGGTTCCAAATATTCACCATTCTTACTGGTGAAATGGTCATTTCAACAATCATTGCAGTTTTCATTGGATTTATACTTAGTATTTTTCTTTCAGATGTTGTTTTACGTTCAACTAACTTTCTAGAATTTCTAGGAAATCCAATACCTGTGCAATTTTCAAGGAAAATGTTAGAGAATTTAATTTTTTGGGGGTTATTAATTGCTCTATTTCTTAATTTCACTCGAATAATCCGAATGAGTCGTCAAAAGATTACAGAAACTCTAATACCTGTTGAAACTCAAAACCCCTTGTGGAAACGCTACTATATTGATATTATTATTTTTATTATTGGAACTGCGACTTGGTTGATTTTAATAGCTCTAATTCGTATGGCCTCTAGTGGTGAGGATATTGGAGGTTTTTATCTAATTTTTATGATAGTATCACTTTTAGGTATTCCAGCCCCATTTCTCATATTTTTTGGAACAATTATGGTAATTGCTAGATTTTTCCCTTTTCTAATAAAAAAATTATCAGAAATTCTTTGGAGATTGGAAGGAGGAATAAATGCTTTTGCTATTCGTAATATCGTACGTCATAAACAAGCAGCGAATCGTGCAGTTTTACTCATTACATTAGCAATTTCGTTTTCCATTCTTGCATCATCTTTAATTTTTTCACTTGATGAAACTAAGCAGAGTAATCTTTATTACGAGCATGGAGCGGATATTACTCTTGATGCTGAAGGTTTTCATAATAATACAATAATTTCTCTCTTAAAAAAGAATGTCACCGATATTACTCGTGTCTCATGTGTCTATTCTGCAGATTATTATTCAAGTGGAGCTGTTTGGCGGGATTACCGTTTTTTATTTCTAGATCCTACCACATACGCTCAAACAGCCTTTTTTAAACCTAGCTATAAATTAAGTAACACTTTAGCTAATTTAATGACTCGAATTAGTGATAATAAGACGATCATCCTTTTTAAGGGAAATTTCAAGAATGATGTATCAAACTTTGAATTAGGGGATAATTTGTCTATTTATTTCTCAAATGGTACTTTTAGTGAAATGAAAAACTTCAAAATTGGTGGTACTTTCAATTTATGGCCAATGATATATCCAGAGTCATGGTATGATCCTACTAATCATTATTGGTTAATTGGTAGCTTAGATATGTTTCAAAAACTAAATCAATCAGGTTATTTAACCAATATACAAGGGAAATATCTAGCAAAACTTGAATCTCAAACGAATATTGAAAATACACTAGAAAAAATCTATAATATAACGAAATTAACTCCCAATTCTCCAGCATTTGATTATATTAAATATAAAGATGATTTCTCACGTCACTTCTCCCTTTCAATACTTAATACTGATTTAATCATTTGTGTTACAGTATCAATCATAGGAGTAATTATGTTCGCTTTTTTTACATATGTAGAACGTGGTAAAGAAATTGGTGTTGAACGAGCTCTTGGAATGACACAATTTCAAACAGCAATGTCGTTTTTAGTCGAAGCTTCTACTATCCTAGCTTTTGGAACGGTGATTGGATTCTTTACAGGCACATATTTTGTTGCTATGTTTTTGCAAATTACTCAAATCGGTGAAATGATACCTCCAATTGTAGTTACTTACCCAATCCCTTTATTGATGCAAATATTGTTAGTTATTCTAACTATAGCTGCAATCGGTACTATTATACCTGCATATATGGCGACTCGAAAAGATATAAGCCAAATTTTAAAGGTGGAATAAATAATGACATTTCTTGAGTGTAATGACCTGATCAAATTATATATCGAAGAACAGAGTAAAATCCAAGTACCTGCACTTCGAGGTATTGAATTAAGTGCACATGAGGGCGACTTAGTGGCAATAATTGGGCCTAGTGGGTCAGGGAAGAGTACTCTAATCAATTTGATAGCAGGAATTGATAAACCATCCTCAGGAGAGATTATACTCGGAGATGACATTGTAACAAAATTAACAACCCGTCAATTGACGCAGTACCGTCGTCATCGAATTGGGTTATTATATCAATTACCTGAAAGAAATCTTGTTTGGAATCTTTCTGCTATGAAAAATGTTATGCTTCCGATGAAGCTTGCAGGTAAATTGAGCCATTCAGAGCAAAAAAAACGAGCAAAGCAATTGCTAATGGATGTGGGATTAGACCGACGAGAAAAACATAAACCCTATCAATTATCTGGTGGAGAAGCCCAAAGAACAGGAATAGCGGTAGCTCTAGCAAATGACCCAGATATAGTCTTAGCTGATGAACCAACAGGAGAATTGGATAGCGTTACGACGTTCAAAATTATTCATTACTTTAAAACGTTGAATGAAAATCTTGGTAAAACCTTTCTTGTTGTTACTCATGATGATAGATTTGCTAATATGACGAATAAAGCATTAAGAATTCTAGACGGTCGAATGGTAGGATTACATAGAGCAGTCGATTCAAAAATATCCTTATCTCACCGTGAGGAGGTTGTTTATGTCGATGATCACGGAAATTTGCGTATTCCTGATGATATTCGGAAACAAGCTGGAATACAAAATCATGTTCAAATTGAAATACGAGATGGATTTGCTACTATAATTCCAGTCCGAGGTGATATTAAAGATGAGTAAGATAAAAACTCCTATCATAGAATTAGAAAATATAAATCAGCGATACACCCTTGGAACTCACACCATTGATGCACTTAATAATATTAATTTAGTTATTTATCCAGAAGAATTCATTATGGTTATGGGACCTTCAGGAAGCGGAAAATCTACCCTTCTAAACGTGATGGCTGGACTTGAAAGACCTTCTGCTGGAGTAGTACGTATTTATCAGGAGGATTTGGCTACTCTTAGCGATCGGGAACTTTGTGAAATCAGAAGACACAAACTCGGATTTATTTTTCAGCTCTTCAATCTACATCCTATATTAACAGCAAAGGAAAATGTTGAACTTCCAATGTTAATTTGTGGGATCAAACGAAAACAACGTGAACCACGGGCATTAGAGCTACTGAAACTCACAAATCTAGAAAAACGCGAAAATCATCGCCCCCATGAACTTTCAGGTGGAGAAAGACAACGAATTGGAATTGCACGTTCACTAGCAAATGATCCTGATCTCATTCTAGCTGATGAACCTACTGGAGATCTCGATTCAGCAATTGGACGCAAAATAATGGGTTTAATTGAATCTCTTAATAAAATTCATGGAAAAACGATTGTGTGTGTTACTCATGATGAAAATATGCTTAAACCTGTTATGCGATTAAGCAAGATGGAAGACGGATATATTATCTCTGATTCCTACCTATAGCTTCCTTTACTCAACCATAATTCATTTAATAACACAAACTGAATAAAAGAATATTAAGTGATTTGTATCAATATACCGAGCAATTAAATTCTATCTACGCTTCTTATTAGAAAATTGTTTTAAGGTGTATTCTATATAACTTTTCAAGGACATATTTTCGGAAAAAGGCGAATACTAGTGAATTATTCAAAACTCCTCTCTTTAATCCTTCTTCTTACAGTTTTTGGTACAATTTGGTCATCATCCTTTCTAGCTTTGGAAGCTAATAATTCGACCTATGATCGATTATCTGATCAAACTAGTAATCAAGTTTTATCGAATAACAATGATAATATCAAATCACATTCTATATCCAACCGCAAAACGACTCTTGACGCTAAAGAAACTATTGAATATGTAGGTCCTTTTCCAAAACAAACTATTCAACAGACAATAGGTGATACTAAACTTTTTTGGGTTCCAGACGTTTCAGAACCTCCTTATACATATTATCAAATAAATGCTACTTTGGAAGTAAATGGACCTAATTGTTTAATTTATTCAAACATATCTGGTATAACTTCTACCTTATCAAACATGAATGATTCCTTTGAAACCATCATTTTCCCCAAACTTACTGAATTTTACGGTTCACCCCCTGATTTTAACTCTGATGAAAAAATTATATTACTAGTTCTTGACATTTTAGATGATATAGCACCTAACTATATCTCTGGCTTTTTTTATGCAATGAATCAATATGACAATGAAACGCATGAATACAGTAATGAAGCAGAAATTTTATTTATTGATGGTAATGAAGGATTATCTCTCTTAAGTTCAGGAAATTTTGAAACAGTAGCTCATGAGCTTCAACATTTAATCCATTATGGTAATGATATAAATGAACATCTTTGGTTAGATGAAGGTGCTTCAATGTTTGCTGAATATTTAATAGGGAAAGATCCTTTCAGTATACCTACCTATAAAAACCCACTTCAAACAAACCCAGATGTTTCATTAACCTATTGGGATTATATTAATGCTGACAATTTGGTTTTAGCAAACTATGGAGCTTCATATGCATTTTTTATGTATCTTGCAGAGCACTACGGTGGTTCCTCCTTTATTCAAAATGTTGTAACTCGCTCAACAGATGGCATAGATAGTATTGAACAAAGCCTAGCCTACTTTGGGTACAATTCTGATTTTAAAGAACTATTCAGAAATTGGACGATTGCAAATTACTTGGACAATACATCTTTTGAAAATGGATTCTATGGATATGAAAATGTAACTATATCTATGTCAATTGAGGGTTCTCCATATACTAATTCCGCAATCCCTCGTACCGAAAATGAAGTTCCATATTGGGGAACTGATTATCTTTTCTTCGATTTACCTTCTGATACCCCTTTCAACTTAGAATTTAAAGGAGATGATCAAGCAGGTTATATCGTTACAGTTATTCTTAGTAATACGAGTTCAACACCTCTAGTAATGCCAGTTGATATATCAACCATTGGATATGGGAATTTTTCTACTGAAGAACTTGGATTAACTGCAGATGAGGTTACTTTAGTTATCAGTTCTTATACGAAAGGTTCCACATCAAATTATAATGATACAAAAACAGCTCCAGCACAATCATACTGGTTCATGATAAATCCTTCTGGTGTAACAATTAGCCTCGGAAACCTAATTTTTTCAGGATTAGAAAATCCACTCAGTATTTTTAATATTACAGTAAAAGATAGCACTGGTCATATATGGCAAGAAGCTGATGATTCAACATATGAAATTCTGAACAGCTCAGATATGTCAACAGGCATTTCAGGCAATCTAACTTACAATCTAGATAATCACTATTGGGAATCATCAGAAATAAACATTACAAGTCTTTCCGATGGTGATTATAGAATAGAATATCACTTCTTTAACGATACATCTTCTGGCATAGGTTATTCAGAGACTTTTACAATCCTTACCAAAAACTCTACTTCCACTACCACCATAGGATTATTAGGAATACAAATTTCAGGGTTTCTAGTGATACTTACTTTACTAAGTCTTAGTTCACTTCTTAGAAAAAGGAATAAAAATTAAACAACTTTCCTTTATTTTTTGAAAACAAGAATACTCTGATGTACAACACTAGGGATATACGAAAAAGGATAACCAAACACATGTAACGCTTTATCTGGCGAGTACCAGAGTATTTCAGATTCAAAATTAAATCCGATATTCAGTAGAACTTTAGCTACCTTTGATGATAACATCAAATACGTTCCTATCATCTCTTTACTTCCATTGATCATTTCAGGCATTGTACGATACATGTTTCCTATAAAAATAATCAAGTGTTTTTTTGGAACTAATTTTCTGTAACTTATAGAAAATACTTCTTCTAACAGATTAAGCCATTCATTTATCGTTAAAACTGATGATTGATTGAATTGTTTAAGAGAAGACGGAAGCTTTCCTCTAGAT
>JAUUVJ010000427.1 GCA_030589605.1 Candidatus Hodarchaeota archaeon
AAAATGCTAATTTCTGTTGAAAACAAGTGATGAAGAAGATAAAAAGCAAGATAAAAGAACTGAAAAACGAGACCTTCGCCCTCTACTTAGCCTATAAAGATCCAAGAATACCATGGTGGAAAAAAGCATATCTGGCTTTGATTATTGGTTATTTATTTTCTCCAATCGATCTTATCCCAGATTTTATTCCTATTCTAGGCTACATTGATGATTTAATATTAGTACCATTAGGTATTTTACTTGCAGTGAAACTAATTGATAAAAAAATATTAAGAGAGTGTCGTCAAAAGGCTGCTGAGGAAACAAATAGTGATTTACCTATTGGAAAAAAAACATCGGTCATTATTATTATTATCTGGATTATTGGTATTGGATTAATGATTTTAACTTTATTCAATTTATTATAATTTATTAGAAATTAGTATATTTTTTTTGAATTATTATAGAATTTTCATACCAATTATAGGATATTGGTCAAATAGGTGTATAAAATCAGGTTAATCTGTATAACTCTTTGAAAAAGTTAGTAGCTTTTTCTGTAAGTGTAATCCAGGGATTTTTATCTGGATCAACTTTGGTGGATAGTAATGAGGGTAAGATAGAGTTATCTACAGAATAGTATCTAATTAGAAATGCTAAAATCGGTAATATAAAGATACCTAATGTTGACATACGATAATATTTTGATTTTCCTAAAGTATCTTCATTAATGAAGGATGACAATTTATTGATATTACTACCAATTGGTTTATCAAACTGACTGCTGATTTCAGTCCGAGAAATTCCAATATTAGAATGCAGATAATCCCAAAGAATTTCTTCTAGAATTTTAAATGTAATGAAGCCACCTTTTCCAGTGAATACTTTTGGAATATTAATGAGAACTGGCTTACTTGACCGTAATTTGTTAGGAGCAGTTCCATCTCTTAATGATTTCACGATTCTTTCGGTTTGTTTATTTGTGTTTAATGCTGAATTTGTAATAAATCGGGCAAGTTTGAATTCGCTATCACCTGCCATATAAGACGTAAATTGTGATTGATCTATCTTAATTTCAGCTGGATTATCTATCAAAAAAGCTGTTACATACAGTAATGCTATTTCGCCGAGGGGAGATATTTGATGAAAAGATACTTTCGTTTTACTAATCATTCGTTCTCTTTCTCTTTCTAGAAGTTTGTTGTTTACTAAAGTTGTAATCAATCCTCTTACTTTGGCTGTCGTTGCGTCTTCATCTTTCCCTAAAAGAGCAGAATAAATATCTGTAATTCCCTGAATAGTATTTTGATCTCCTCGTTGCCCCAGATAAACTGCAAGTAAACACATAGCTCTATTTGGATTTTCTAGTACTTGTAAAGTTTCAACCAACTGATTTAATGGATCCTTATCACTCATATTATCGAAACCTGTTATCCTTGTCCATCCCAGACATCAAAAGCTGAACTCTCCGAATCAAATTCACATAAGTTGAGGATACCTTTTTTACAGTTATCTTGTTCCTCTTTATACTCGTCATCTATATTTTGCGCTACCGTAATCAATATATCCTTAATCAATTTTTTCTTTTTATTTCTAAAGAAGTCTTCTATTTTTGTTTTGTATTTATCAGCATTTTCGGAGGCTAGATCATATTTGTTAAGATAAATACTAATTTGTCTGGAAGGAATTTCAAAATTCTCATAGAAAGCAAGTTGGTTTTTTAAATCTCCACTTAAATCAAACATACAAACAAAACGATTTGCATTCCGTAAAACATACAATCTATAATAATCTGTAATAGGTGTTTTGTGTCCTCCTGTTCCATACAGAACATGAATGAATCCCTTCCAGCTAAAACGAATAAAATCCACGGTTTGAGTAGTAAACATTTCTGGGCCCCCTGGAGCACCTGCTAGGATTTTTTCGTCTTCTGATGCTAAAGAGTTCATAAATTTCACAAATACAGAAGTTTTACCGCAATCCATATCGCCGAGGATTCCAATGTTAACCATTTTGATACACGACCATTTTAGCACTATTATTAGAAAAATGATTAATTCTTATGTGATTAATATAATAGTTAAATTCTGAAAATCTTTTCCTTTTCAAGAATACTATAGTTTTCAATATTTTTTAAATTATTATATATAACACTAATTTTATGACCTACCCCTGAAACTTAAAACATTGATGTTATATTTTGATACAATATAAATAATTTTTTGATTTTATAAGAAATAAACCAATAGATAACACAATTTGGCCAATTATATGATATTGAAATATCATTCGTAATATGAATGACTGTACACTAAGAAAAAAGGTAATTGTTTATTTTACAAAATATAAAATAAGATGAGTAATTGAAAAGATAATCTTCTCTTCTTTTCACCATGTTCCTATAAGTTAGACTATTACCTGTTAAACCATTAACTCTTCAATTTACCCTTATTGAGATTCTTATTTTAGTACAATTCGTACAATAGAATTACTTTTTCATAGTGTCTTCATAGTATCTTCACATAAATTTAGACTTTGTTGTTTTAATCAACAGCAGGTCTAAATGGGCCTCCAGTAGCAATACTCATTGAGGCCGATAGAATCATTATTAAAATGAAGAATATCCACGGTAAGAGTTTTATCAACATTAATTTGGCATCTTTCGTATTTTCTCGGTTTCTAATTTTCTTTTGCATTTTTAATTCATCTCTTCTGTTTTGAGTCGTTGTTTATTTTTAATTTAAGTCGTTTTAACTATTTTTGATGTCCATTTTATTTTTGACGGACATGTGGATAAACTATCTAGGTAGGTTTATAAGAAATATCCCGCTTTATTTCATGCCAACATGACATCTCTGAGCACATCTACAATAGGAATGGATACTCTCCGACAAAAATCTAGTGACTATTTAGTAGAGAAAGTAGTCTTTGATTTTCTCGAAATATGGGCTTTCATCCATGAAAATGCTAAGAACTATGATTTAACAGATGCACTTTCTTTTTCTAGATCAATTCTGAATTCTCATATTCACCCTTTCTTTGAAACACATAAAAAAGAAGGATATCTTACTTTAAATGAAGCCTGGCTCAAATCAATGGCCTCAATTGCAATAGATTATGAAAAACGAGGTTCTATTCTTTTTCCATTGAATCTCATCACTTACGAAATCTGTTATCATCAAAAAAATCTCTTAAATTATTGGATTAATAGAATTCTAACTAAAGAAATTCAAGCAACAAAAGAAAATCTGTTTGAATTTCTATTTCCTATCCTTACGAATTTTCCAGTTCCCCTTCGCGATTTAGATATTCAAATACTAAAAACATTTCAAATAATAACTAA
>JAUUVJ010000283.1 GCA_030589605.1 Candidatus Hodarchaeota archaeon
CAAGCGAATATTCGGAGCTTTATTGTTGTCCTTGGAAAGCTGAAAACTGTTTTTATTTATCTGATAATCTCCCTCTTATTTGGTATGATAATTTATCAATTTTATTACCCTCGTGAAGCTGGTTCTCATTATCCAAAAAACATTTTAGATTCAGCTCTTGCAACGGTCTCCCTATTATTCGCTATGGAAATATATGAATTTCCCCATAGTGGAGCTTTGATCATCCAGCTTGTTTATATTATATATCCATTTTTAGGGTTAGTATTAATAGGATTGGGGATTATAGAGTTTGGAATGTTTACCTTTACCTTTCGATATCGAGTAACAGCATGGAATGAGTGGTTAGCTGAAGAAATGAGTGATCACACCATTTTAGTAGGTGGCGCAGGAAATGTTGGGAGTCGAATTATTCAAGAGCTATTGCGACAGAAGATTCCTGCCTGTGTTATTACTAAAGAAACTGAGAGACATAGAGAAGACATTGAGCAAATGACTCGTAGCTCTGAAGTAGCTGTCATTTTTGGAGATGGAGCAAGAAGTAAAACACTTCAAATGACGAATATATCCAAAGCTCGTGCGATTATCATAGTTACAAATGATGAAATGTTAAATTTTCGGATTGCAATAAAGGCAAAGGAGTTAAACCCCAATATAAAGACAATAATCCGTGTTTTCGATCAAGTGTTTGGTTAAAAAGTTACTAATGTATATGGAATTGATGCTTCTATTAGTACTTCTGCAATGTCAGCACCTGCATTTGTTGCCCAAACATTAGAGGAAGGAATTCTTCATATGTTACGATCAGAAAAACATGGCGACTTTTATCTTGTTGGTGTATCCTTGAATAAGGAATTTAACCCTGTGACTGTTGAATATCTAGAAGAGGAATTCGATCTAACTATTTTAGCCGTGAATGACGAGGTACATCCTGAAGCTACTGATAATGTAGCTCCAAGTACTAAACTGCTTCTTCTGGGAGATTTAAATTCAATTCATGGATTAAAATATGCCTATAGCTTAATAGAAGAAGTTCAAAAAGATGTTGAATTGAAAAACTATGTTATACTAGTTAGTGTTTCTGGCAATGTCGGTTCTAGGGTTCTTGAAGAATTAACACGACAGAAAATACCAACTTGTATCATTACACGGGGAGATAGTAAGTATAGAGAAGATACGTCAAATATATTAGGAAATGAATCAAAAGTTGAAGTTATAATCGGGGATGCTACAGAAAAAAAAATCCTTGAAAGAGCTAGAATCTCTGAAGCGAGAGCAATAATCCTAGTTAATGATGATGATATGTTGAACTTTAGAATAGCGGTTTTAGCGAAACAAATGAATCCAAAAATAAGAACGGTAATAAGGAGTTTTGATCGGATATTTGCCCAAAAAATAACTGAAGTACATGATGTAGACTCTGCTATCTCTACCTCGGGTATTACTGCTCCTGCTTTTGTTGCTCAATCATTTGAAAAAGGTATTATTCAAACATTACACTCCAAACGATATAAGACTGATTTCCATCTTATCGAAGTTACATTTGATAGCACATTTGATCCTATACATGTCGAATTTTTGGAAGAAAGATTCAATATTACAATCCTTGCTGTGAATGAGGAAGTTAATCCTGAAGCGGATGATATTGTGACACCAAGAGCAAAATTGTTGTTATTAAGTGATTTGAAATCAATACGTAAATTGAAAACTGAATATTGCCAGTAATCCTGATGATTAATGATATGTGGTAGAAAAATCGAATAAACTACTTTTGATTTGTTGATATTAAGATTCAAAATGTTACTAGAAGTCATTATAAAACTAATTTCTTTATACACATAAAAAATCATCTTCTTTTTGATATACTTTTTATTAAGAATATCCCATCAATTTCTTTTTTCATCATTTTATAAATTGATTATTTCAATATGATATTTGACAATCTTTTTCAATCCTGAATATTAAGATTATTTTTGATATCAACAGAGTGATACCAAAATGGAACTTGCTGACATTCTTAAGAGAAATGATATTCCTAATGACGTTAAGCAGTTTATTTCTGAGAATATCAATATTGAAAAAGCTGTACAAGAATTTGAGCAAAGATTCAATGATTTTGCCCATATTATACCTCATCTAATGTTTGAAATCGATTTAAATGGAAATTTTACATTTATAAATCGAAACGGACTTGATTCATTTGGATATACCTATAATGAAATTAAAATTCAAGGCATAAATTTCCTTAAGTTGTTTTCTGAAAAAGATACGAAACGTTTAGTTTTGAAAATGAAGGAAATCCTTAATAACGGGAAGAATGATAACCAAGAATATGACGCACTGAAAAAAGATGGAAGGATCTTTCCTGTAAGTATTGTGTTCAGTATTATTGAATATGAAGGGAAACCAATTGGTTTTAGAGGGATAATATGTGATAGAACAGATACTAAAAAAGTTAGAATGCAAGCTCAAAGTTTAGATTTCCAAGAAAAAAAGTTCAGAGAAGATGTTTCGTATAAATTACGGACAACTCTAACCAATATTAAGGGTTTCATTGAAATTATGCAAACCCGTGAAAAGCTTTCTCAAAAACAGTATGAAACCTGCATTGATTATATCAATAAGAATATCCAAAAGTTAATTATTCTAGCTACTGAGTTTTCTGGTGAATAAACAGATATTTTAAAGAATGATAAACTCGATTTTCCTTTTCAATTAATTTTATATCCGCTTGCTTCCCATGCTTTTTTCATAACTGGATTTTTCAGCAAATACGTGTCAACGATCTCTTTGGGGACTTTATTGAGAGGACAGGAAAAATTAACACATTTTGGACAGACTTTTTTTTATAATACAATGAAAAAATTGATCCCACTTATTAAACTGAGTACACTTAACCCAATTAATAAAATTACATAAGGATTAGCTAGATTAGACTGGTTTAATAATGCAGATATTCCATAAACTTCTGTTATGATAGGGAAGAGTACAAAAAAGAGTGCCCCCGCTAAGAAACCACCTTTTTCAAATATATTCAAAGGTTCAGGATGGTACTTCCATAGTTTGATTGTACCATGATTAGCTAAACAATGGAGAATACGTCCATCCTCTGCATAATACGGACAATGACTACATAAGACACGAATCTCAAAAAAGCCGAAGAAAAAAATCCAGAATACTATGTAAATCAATAATGGAATCAGACTTACAAATAAACCGACAATTATAAATCCAATACCTCCGAAAAGCATAGCAGGCATTGCTCCCTTATAGAATCTTAGAAGAAGTGATCTATTCCATTTACAGTCTAACTTTCCTTGAACTTCACACTTTTCACAATCAGAAGTATCATCCCATGTACAGGTTAAACATTTAATTTCTGAAAATTCTTCAATATCCGATGTAGACACCTTATAACCCTCTGAATCTTCTGTTAAATTTCAACAATACATTATTGCTTACGATGTTATAAGTTCATGTGCACAATGTGTATTATTAAGTACTATTATCAAAAGATATTCATCCTCTCTGCTACTAATAAGAAAATTACCAAGTTGATACAATAAATTTATCCTAAATTAGTGAATATTTTGTTTTAATAAAACGAAAAATGTTAAGGATTTTACAACTACTGGAGAAGGACAAAAAAAAATGAAAAAAAAGGAGTGAATTTCTTTCTCAGCTTTGGTTATTCTATCACAATATATATAATTTTAGATATGTGAAGCTCATCCTTTTAAAAAGGTCAAAGAAGTGTTCTCTGAAACTAGTATTCCCATAGAATCAATCAAAAAGGTGAACTATTTTTATCAAAACTCTACTTACTCAAGAATGGTGCCTTTGATTCCAGATCTAAAAGAATAGAGTCATTGAAATGGTGTGTTTCCTTACGAGGGTTTTTATGAAGTGAATAAAATATCATATACCAGTGTGCCATAGTACCTTTCTGTTCCGAGTATCGTTATCTTTAATAAATCCATAGCTGCGGTTTTTCCTATTATTTTCGTCATATTATACAGAATATGGTCTAAAAATGGGAGAAATGCATTTTGGAACAATGGGGTCATTATCTCCGGTCGGCTATTTATTACTGCTTCTAGTTTTTCAAAATAGAGATTATTCATATAATTTTCAACAAGCTTAGCAACACTTATCATTCTTCCCTGTTTTTTCGTTCGTTTCAGTTCATCTAGAAATATTATTTCAAATATAGAATATGTAATCTCCTCTCCAAACATATCTAGTAACTGCTTACGAAAAAATCTAAGAAATTCTTCAAAAATAATTAGTAACAATTCTGAATCGGTCAATAGACTGATGTACCCTTTGAGAGATAGATATCGAAATAATTGATTCATTTTCATTCTATCTCGCTTTTGTAAATTTTCCGAGAGAGATTCAAGTGAATGTTTCCCGTCAATTTTCTGTGTAATTTTGATTCCCCAGTCCCCCCAATGTCTAAGAATTGTTTGATAAGCCATTCCCTGTTCTAAAAGAATATTAATATATTTGTCTTCAATCTTGAAGATATCCGTACCTTTAATTAAGATATCCAAAGATTTTAAATAACCTAGTTCCTGTAACATCGCTGTTCTAGCAACACAATATGTCAAAGGCCAGTTCAATTTTCGTGCGACCTCAATTATCGATTTCTTCCCATTGAATGCCTTCATAAGTGATGTAAACTTTGGTGGGATCTTGATAGTACTACTTTTCACAGCAGAAATCTTTGAGACTTTAAAAACAATGTTTTCGTCTAGATGAGAGAGAATGAAATACTGTGTCATCTCCTGAAAAGGATGATATTTTGTATCGTGTATGATACTATCTTTTAGATCGTCTAAGTAAGAATATTCAAATACATCAATAATTGCACGAATTTTTTCCATAAGAATCTGGCTCTCTTTGTCGACAACAAGTATCGCCTCGATCTGTTGGCCTCGTTCAAACATAATTTTCATTCCCTCCCGTTCTATTACATTCAATGTACCACTTTCACTTGAAATGTTATCCATCACACTATCAGAAAAAGTTGAAATTGCATTAACTAGTCCTCCAAGTAATACTGCATCAGTGCTAGGTGCGTAGGAACTGAATTTAACATCAAAAATAGTCAAACCTGATAAATCGAGTAAAAAATAGACAGGTTTTCCTCGTTCTAAAGAACTACCACTCACTTTGATTCATCATCCGGTTTTACTGGCAGTATTTGTTTTCCTGCTACTGCTGTGTTTCTAAGTTAATCGAAGAAGATAGTTACTTTCCACAATGCGAAGAATGTAAGTCCTATTCCAATCACAAACAAAAATAGAATGAAAATTTGAATGATGGGGTTCCAGATTGGATCTTGATAGTCTAGAATCGAAAAAATTGTCTGAAAAAGTAGACTACTACTGATAGAAAAAATACCAAAACTAATCAACTTGTTACTCGTGCCAAAGATCCCTTTGATTCGAAGTTGTTTAACAAATGTGACAATACTTATCGTCATACAACAGCCATAAATCATAACACGAATTAAATCAAATTCTTGCAATAAATCACCTTCAATGATGCAAAATTTTAAGATCTTTTTCAGATTTTTCTCAGAAATCTAAAGGATTGTAAACTAGTTATATTGTTATACATTATAAAGTATCTCAAATATTTGGTTGGAATAGCTTGGGGACAGTTACTCTCCTTTAAAGGAATTTCTAAAATCAAATATCAGAGCTTATTTTAAAATTAATAAAAAAACCACTATCTAAAATGGGCTAACTCATTAGTGGGCCATAGTATTTGATTACAGCCTCTACCATCTCTTCAAAAAGGAAATCAGCAAAGGTTCCATGATCCTTCACTTATTATTATAAGGATATAGAATAATCTAATCTGAACTTCTAATGATTCTAGGAATA
>JAUUVJ010000273.1 GCA_030589605.1 Candidatus Hodarchaeota archaeon
TAATAACCTATTGGAACTCGTTCGAATCCATTAAAAAGTTTGCAGGGTCAGATCCTGAAGTGGCCAAATACTATGAGGAAGATGAGGATTTTTTGTTGGAAAAAGAACTAACAGTTACTCATTATGAAGTTTTCTTTGATACAACCCGAATATATAAATCGAAATGATGGTCAGAAATAACAGCAATTCATTTTTCTAATTTTCCTATCCTAATGAATTAGTCTGATAGTTTCAAAATTCTTTCGTGATCTTCAATTATCTCATGATTCTTTAAAATTTTCACATAATAAGAAATAAGAGATTTGCTATTTCCTGTGTAGTGTGTAAGATCTTTTTGAGAACATCCATTTTGAGTTTCACGAAGGGATTCCAATATATTTCTAATATTATCATTCCGATTAAGAGAATACCAGATCTTTTCCTGTTGTGTTAACCTATCTGATGAAATAAAGAAGTGTTTACATTTACCTAATTTGAAAGATTCTACAATTTCAGATTCCAATTTGTATATATGATATTGTATTCCTCCCATACCCAAACCTGTCTTTCTTTGAAGTTCCCTTAAGGAAATCCCAGGATTTCCTGCAATCATTTCTTGGATAAGAACACGATTTTGAGGTAAACCTTTTTTTGTTCCTTCTTGGTGTCGTTGTTTATCTAAACTAAGAGTCGTAATGATTACTAAACACAGATTTCCTGCTGAATTGAATTCTAGTAAACTCCAACAATCATTGAAGATTTCTGTAGAGAATTCAATGATAAAATTTGATATCACTTTTAATAATGTATCACTAATTGTACCAAAATCATCTAATACCAGTACTATTAATAGATCTGAACCAAAATTGATATTCTTAATATTATTATATTCGATTATTTGTGTTGATGCTTGATTAAAGTCTATTTGATCATTCTGTGAAGAAGAACTAGTAGATGCTAATATATCAGTACTTTGTAATAATGATAGAATAAGTAAACCACATATTATAATATGGATCACTTTTAATCTGATCTTTTTTATTTTAATCATTAGCACCATTCTGTCTTTAAATTCAAACTTTTTAAATTCTTTTCCTTGTGCAGTCAAAAAACTGTACTAATGACTTGAAATGAACAGTTGTTGAATAAATGTACCAAAAATAATTAAATGATATTGAAAAAAGTATTACTGGGTGAAATTTGGTAATGATTCCTGATTTAGAAACCTCACAAAAGTTGGATATCAATCTTCGGAATATAACAAAAGAATATCGTCTCGGGGATAGAAAGATATTAGTTCTTGATGATCTTAACTTTTTTTGTAATGAAAAAGAATTCATTATTCTTACAGGATATTCCGGGAGTGGGAAATCAACAGTTTTAAACATTATTGGAGGGCTTACGAAGATTGATAAAGGTCAAGCGAGAGTATTAAATCATGATCTAGAAAAAATGACTGAAGAAGATCTTGCAATATTTCGAGCATTATATGTAGGCTTTGTTTTTCAAACTGGACATTTATTAGATTCATTAACTGTTTTAGAAAATGTACTTCTTCCTGTTGAATTAGCCCAAAGAAATAATAACGATTACAGTCATGAAAAAATTGCTTGGAAGTTACTAGAGGAATTTAAACTAGATAATAGAGCTGATTCTCTACCAATTATGCTTTCAGGTGGAGAATATCAGCGAACAGTTTTTGTTCGAGCTCTTATTCTAGATCCTGATCTTCTACTTATTGATGAACCAACTTCAAATCAGGACTCTATTACTACTGAAATCATTATTCAAAAATTGAGTGAATTGAAAGGAAATAAAACCATTCTGGTTGTCACACATGATAAACATATTTTTCCATTAGCCGATCAAATATATATTCCAACAGAAGGAAAACTAGCACCATACAAGGTCTAAGAGATTTTCGAGTGAGTAATATGGGTAGTTTGAGCTTAGCTTCTAAAGATATTTTCAGACAAAAACAACGTTCTTTGTTGTTTCTTGCTGTACAATCACCGATAACAGCAGCTGGGATGATTTTTTACGGAATATCAATCTCTCTTCAATCTCAATTAGGGAAATCTGAAGCGTTATTCAATTCTATTTTGTTGCAATTATTCAATGGTAATTTAACATTCTTGTTTTTCTTTTCGATAGTTGCTGGTGTATGTGTTGCTTCAATATTAAGCAGTTTGCTTGCTATTGCAAGGATGAATGACATTGCAGTGATTCAATCATTAGGAGCAACCTTTAAAAGTTCTCAACGAATTATATTAGCTCAAATATTTCTTCTTACATTGATGTCTGCACTTATTGGATGGATTATGGGAATTATCGGATTAAGTATTTTTAGTACTATATTAGGAATTGAATCAGATCCTTTTGAGACACTGAATATAATTTTTGGGATTTTATATATTTTTGTGTTGATCTGCGGGACTTATTTTGTATCTGGTTTCATTGTGAATCTACTTATTCGAAAAAAGTCTGAAGAGATTGTAAATGGTCAATATGAAGTAATAGAAGTTAATAGTACAAAAATGTGGGGTTTTTTTCCTATAAGAAAGAAACCTGGACTTCGACTAGCCTATTTGTTTTCCAAACGTTCTCGTATATTGTCATGGGTAGTTGCTTTTGGTATGTTCATGCTAATTTTGCTCAGTTCGTTCGGGATTTTAGGGGGAAATATAATAATGACGACTACAAATTCCTACATAGATCGAGGTTATGGTGATAACATTTATGTAATATCTTCATCCGAATTATCACCTTTATTACAAGATTTATATAATCCTACGACGGATTTGGTTTTTGATGATACTTATTTAAATGAGAATTTCACAATTCCTTCCTCTTTCCTTTCTCAGTTACCAATTGATTCTACTCATGAATCTAGATTACTCCTTCTAAGTAAAGTAAAATTGGTACCTAGGGTTGTATTTGATCCAGAATTAGCAAATGTCTCTACTGGTTGGGATATTAAACAAGCTTACTATTGGGGATTGGATACACCCCTTTTGTTCAATTATTATGGCTTAGGGAATTTTACTATTCCAAATGATGACTCAGTAAAAATAGGAGATGGAATTCCTCAGTATGCTTTGTACGGTCAGAAAGCTAGTTCAATTATGCCTTTTTATGGAGAAACAGATGAACCCCATAGATTAAATATAGATGGAGTTTTTATGGATCCATTTGCTCAGGGTAACTGTGTGTATATGAATTCAAAAATAATGGCTTCAATAATCGAATTATCCAATCCTTCAATGAAAAATGTTGTGTTTATTTCTAATCCAAATCAAGAGATTTTCGATCTAATCGAAGCGTTTTCATTAGATTATTTTTCTTTAAATGAAAGTAAATTACAGTACAAATCATTATGTTATTCTTTTTGGTTTACTTCAACAATTGCTTTCCTACCAGTAATAATATCTGCAGCTTTATCATTAGTTGCTTACTCGGGATTAATAGCAAGAGTTGTTTTGTTTAAGGATTTAAGAACGCTTCATTCCCTTGGTAGTGATCAGAAATTTTTGAGAAGGTTAATACTATGGGTTAACTTGTTGACCCTTATTTTCGTAGCCCCTTTAGCGATTTTTTTTGGATTTTCTCTTGCTTATTCATTACTTATTGATGAAGCTAGGTTTCCTACAATTGAAGCTTGGTTAATTCTAGCATCAGAATTTGTTATCATGGCATTCCTTCTCTATGGGTATCTTCATTATCTTTTCAAAGAGTTTTACAAGAGTTTTTGAATTCGTTCAATTTATATCTTTAAACTCAAAGAAACACTTTTATTTTCATCTTTTATTATTGAAATGAAAAGAAGAGATCGAATTAGAGATTTACAGGATTTTATTTTTCATTTTGAGGTGTACTAGAATATTGAAACTTCTTTCATGGAATGTAAACGGGATTCGAGCGTGTATGAAAAAGGGTTTCTTGGAATGGGTTGAAAAACAGAACCCTGATATTCTATGTATACAAGAAACCAAAGCACAATCAAAACAGGTGTTAATGAACCTACCAGCATACCATCGCTATTGGAATTCTGCAGAAAAAAAAGGGTATAGTGGTGTTTTAACATTCTCAAAAGAAAAACCGATTTCAGTAGCTAAGGGATTTGGAATAAGAAAATTTGATTCAGAAGGAAGGTTTTTACAACTAGAATATGATGAATTTTATTTAATCAATCTCTACTTCCCCAATGCACAAAGATTGCTAAAAAGATTAGATTTTAAATTAGAGTTCAATGATACTATACTTGACTATGTCCAAAATTTACGAGTTAAAAAACCTAAAAAAGGAATCATTATGTGTGGAGATTTTAATGTGGCACATAAAGAAATAGATCTCAAAAATCCCAAATCTAATGTTAATAATGCTGGATTTTCTCCAAAAGAGAGGGAATTTTTTACGAAATTTCTTGAGAAAGGATATATCGATACATTTCGTGATTTTGATAAATCCGCGGGAAAATATACATGGTGGACTTACCGAGTGAATGCCCGAGAAAGAAACATTGGCTGGAGAATCGATTATTTTATTATTAATACTGAATTCAGATCGAAGCTAGAATCTGCGTTTATATTATCAGATGTAATAGGATCGGATCACTGTCCCATAGGTATAGTTCTATCATAGAATGATCGAAAAAATGTTATTAGATCATTATAGTTCTCGGTTTTTAGAGAAATTGCCAAACCGATTTTCCCAGAAATTGTCACCATGAATTTCAGGATCACATTTTTTCTTCACTAATTGATAAAATTTTGTTCTTGGGTAATCTAAATCATGGAATACAATTTTTTGCTTCTCTATGTTAATGATGGTGAATGATGCGTTACCTGTTCCGTCACGAGCTTGTCCTACAGAGCCTGGATTTAAAATTACTTTTTTTCTTTTAGTAGAGAAAGTTAAGGGAAATTTAGTTTGCTTTTTATCTAAAATATCATTGATAAGAGACCAATGGAATAGTCTACTTCTGTCAATTAAGAAACGTTGATGTGAGTGTCCAACAATAATGAGATCTGATTTCTTTGCATATTTATCTTTAGAAATTCGATTGTTTATTACTTCATTCGTTAGTCTAGGGGGTGCAAACAAATATTTACCAACGTTTTCTGCTCTTCTTACTGAAGGTGTCCCATGAGTCAAATAGATATTATATCCTTTTAATTGAAAAATTTGTTTAAATGATAAGCTACAAAGAAAATCAAAATGAATATCCTTTAATTCTGAAGCATTCCGCTTTATCATTTCTTCTGCGACTTCTGAAAACCTAAATTTGCTTAAAATCTTAAAATCTCTTTCTAGGGGTTTATTAATATTGCAACTATATTGATAACGTACTTTTAAGTCATGATTTCCTATACAATAATAATGAGGTAATGGAAAATCAATTAATGCTTCAATACATTTCTTAGGAGAAGGTCCATATCCTACAAAATCTCCACTACAAAGAAGGACATCAATTTTTCCTTCTAAAAAATCTAATGCTGTCTTAAGAGCTATATAATTCGAATGTATATCTGAAATAAGGCCAATTCTCATACTAAAGAAATCACCGTATTCTGATGTGTAACATAAAAAAAAACTACTTATTAAATAATTCAATCTTGAATTTCAGTTCTAGATATTTTCAATACTACAGGTCGTTTAGGGTCTGGGATTGTTAATTCTTATGAATTTTTTTGATTAAATTCATAGTTTTTTCTTCTGATAAAAAAGTTAGGAGCTTAAAAAGAAATCTACTCGGAAAATCATAGGACCCTAACTATCAAATAAGAAGAACAATTATTACGAAATAAGGTCAGGTAACCTTGGATAACTTCCACTAGATTACAGTACACATATAGTTGGGTCAATTACCATGCCTATAAGGATGTGGCTTGATCCGTGAGGAGCAAGAGCAATTAATTGATTAGCCATAGAGAAGGAATAGCAATATGACTAACTCTAAGTTATCAGTAAAGTTAAAGAACGTACCTATAGATGCTTCTCTAGTCTGTAGCTCTACAAAGGGTGGTTTAAACAGAGTTGAAAGACTCAGTGATCA
>JAUUVJ010000316.1 GCA_030589605.1 Candidatus Hodarchaeota archaeon
TATCAAAGGAAGACCTAAATTCCTTATATTGTGAGAGATTCCACCAGGTAACACATTTATAGATTTATTCCATAATTTGTGTGATTTAGGTCTTTTACTTAAAAACTGGCTAAGTTCATCTTTATAGAACATAATTTGATCCTCAATTCAACAAATTGAGGGATAGTTTATGAATGTCAAGCTAAACAACAATTGGTTTGTATAAATTATTGAGTATAAAAAAGAGGAGGGAAGAAGGCTATTCCCTATAGCTTCTTGAAGAATAATTGTTGTTGAATCTCTGTTAGTTTGGGTAGCAATGTGTAGAAGACAATCTGCTCTAAATCGTCTCTAAAAGTTGAAAAATCATCATCGTCCATGAAAGGATCTTGTAACTTAGATCTCACCTTTAAAGCTGGTTCTTGACCTTTCAAGTTCCAAAATATTCGTAAACGATCATCTGTAAGATGATATTTTGTATCAGCTAAATCTAGTTTCTTGTTAACAACATCAGAGGGCCATTTTGAAAAGGCAAGATAAGCCCCTAGAAATAGCAATATTGGAAAAACAACAAAGCGTACAATACCTGCTACTTGTTCAAGATTTCCCCAATCGACATCGCCAACAAAAGTTACTATACCAAGGAACATGGCAACTAATAATGTTATAAAACCAGCAAATACGAAAAACCAGTTATTTAAGCCAGTTTTAACACGAAAGCTATGCCAAAAGTTAGGAATTTCTAATTTTGGTTTTTTATTATTAATTAAAGCTTTTTTCTGGTTTAAATAATTCGAACTATTTGTATCTGCGAAATAATGAAAAGCATCATAGCGAATTTTGTCCAGTTTCCACTCTTCACCTTTCTTTTTAATATATATAAATAACGGAGCCCAATCCATATCATGAGTAGCATGTGTAAAAGCTGGTAATTTCACTTTCAACAGAATTAATGCAATTGTAGCTGCTAAGAAATAGAAGAGTGCAACTCTAGATATAAGTATGTCATGTCCTCCTAATATAGTGTCTTGTATAATTTTCTCACCATCTTCGATAAACGGGATATTTTCTTCAAGATTTCTAAGAAACCCTTTATCTTTTAGGTACATTTCCCCAAGTAAAAGCCAAAACACAGCACCAAATGCAATAAACAATTGTCCGTTACTGAAGTAATAGTTACCTTTTGTTAATCCTTTTATTGCATCTTTCATAGCTGAAAAACCAAGTAATAAAAAGATGCTCCCAATTAATGCTACAGAGATTATAGCATTTTGAAAATCCAGATAAGAATAGATTAATGTCCCGATTACTCCGAGAATGAACAAAGGTAATACCGTTACCCAGAAAGAAACAAAAAATCGTTGTTTTGTCCATATATAAATCCACTGAATGACACGATTTTCTTCATTTTCTGAATCTTTCAATATACGAAAGTATGAACCTCCCCAAGCTTTACCCTTTCGTTCTGATCGTAATTCTAATCCTGTTAATTTCACTTCGGGGAAAAATTCTTTTGCTAATTGGTGTTCCTCCTCTGTAACATCTTCAACATCCATAAAAGGCATCATATATCCTTTTTTTCGCAATCCAGCTTTCTCAATGTGATTTTTTAGTGATTCTGTTTGCCAAACTCTAACGGGTTCTTTTGTTATCTCTTCATGTGCGGTTTTTAAATCTACAAGTGTTCCTCGCAATAATATTTCTTGTTGTTTCATTTTCTCACCATTTCTCCGACATTAAAATCCATTTTTTTTTTAAGAGGCTAATTGAGATATAATCAACTAAGTACTCTTTTTAAGGTTGCGATTCCTAAGAACATAACTTGGTTCTGAAATATTTTTAAAAATTCCTTTTATGATTATAGTAAGAAAAACCAAGACGATCTGTTTTTGAATAAACTTGAAAATCTAAAGATCATTGTTTATGGTGGCAGAAATGGATATTTTACTTAAGAATGTTCACTTGATAGCTGAACCTGATAATAACACAATTATCCAAACCAATATTGTGATAGAAGACAAAATTATATCTGAAATTTCTCCAACAGCTCAAATTTCGGCGCCAGAATATGTAATAGAAGGTAAAGCACACGTTGTTCTTCCACCACCCATTAACAGCCATACCCACTTACCAATGACATTATTGCGAGGATATTCTGATAATAAAGAATTAATGAGCTGGTTACAGGAAGATATTTGGCCTCAAGAAGGCAAATTTGATAGGAAATGGATGACGCTTGGAACAAAGTTAGCTTGTCTTGAAATGATTAAATCTGGTACTGGAGGAGCAGCTGATTTTTATTTCCATGAAAGTGTTATTGGAGAAGTAATAAAAAAAGTCGGTATGAGAGGATGGTTAGGAGCAGGAATTCTCCCATCTGCTTTTGTGGATCAGGGAGGATTGGAATTTCAGATGCAAGAATTTCATAAAACTCTCAAACTTTCCAATGAATCTTCTTTGCTGAATACAGCAATTGCCCCACATAGTCAGATTACTGTGCCAGAAGACATTCTAATTCAAACAGCTGACCTAGCAGAACAATATAAGGTTCCAATTATGATACATGCGTCTGAAACACGTAGTGAAGTAATGAACTCTGAGGATAAATATCAAGTACCCCCTGTCGAGCGTCTTGAACAAATAGGCTTTTTTAAAGAGAATGCTAAACAAATTATTGCTCATTGCACATGGATTACACAAAGGGAAGTGGAAATTTTAGGAAAGTATAATGCTACAATTGGTTGGTGTCCTGTTTCAAGCCAAAAATTAGCTTATGGTGGGGTTACTCCTATACCCGAATTAAGATCAATTGGTGCGAATGTTGCTCTTGGAACTGATGGAACAGCATCAAATAACACATTAGATCTATGGAGAGAAATGAGAGAAGCAGTTAATGTGATATCAGCATCTCGTTGGGATCCTGCACTTTATTCAGCTGAAAATGTGCTTGAAGACACCTGTTGGACCTTTCGACGGAATTTCCATCCTGAATCACTACTAAAAGTTGGAAACTGTGCTGATTTAGTGATATTAAACTTTAATTCTCCTCATCTTCAACCCATTCACAATACTATTTCTAATATTGTATATGCAGCAAATGGAAGCGATGTTCACTCATTAATTGTTAATGGAACCCCATTAATGATAGATCGTGAAGTTTTAACAATGGATGAAGATAAAACCTTGGATGAAATTAAATCAAAAGTACCAGAACTGATTCAGAGCTGATAAATTTTAATCAATTTGATAAAAGATCAAGGATTAACAGTCAATATATCTTTCTATTTCCCACGGAGTTATTTCTTTCTTTGTAAAACTGTATTCTCGTGTGAATTCTTTCCATTCATTCAATCTTGCTTCATAATATTCTTCTTGAAGGGCAGAACCGAGAACTTTGGTAATAAATTTACTTTGCTTAAATTCTATCAAAGCATCCTCTAAAGTTCGGGGTAATAATTTGACTCCTTTTTCATCCAATTCCTGTAAACTCAGGGCATCTGCATCAAATGTTGCTTCCTCTGGAGGCTCAATTTTGTTTCGTACTCCCTCAAGACCTGCTGAAAGAAGTAATGCCAAGGAAAAATAGATATTTGTTGCAGCATCAGCAGCACGATATTCTAATCTCCCTGACTCATAACTTGGAACACGAATTAAGGCTGTTCTGTTACCGATTCCCCAGGTTTTATATACAGGAGCTTCGATTCCTGGAACTAGACGACGATATGAATTGATGATCGGATTAGTTACAGCTGCAATCTCACTAGCGTAATGTAGCTGCCCTGCAATGAAATGTAAGGCAAATTCAGATAAATCATTTGAATTACCTAAAAAGAGGTCTTCATTATCGCTTTTAACCATCTGATGGATATGCATTCCATTTCCCGCATCATCGATAAATGGTTTTGGCATAAAAGTAATTATCCAATCTTCTGTGTTATTTATTGCAACCATTTTAGCAATTTGCTTAAACATTTGGTACCCATCAGCCGCTTTTACTGCAGGTAACGCTTGGAATTCAATTTCATGTTGAGATTTACCAACTTCACTGTGGAAGGTTTTAAAAGGGATATTAACTAAATCTAATGTATCAACAATCAATTTACGAAGAAAATATCCCTTATCTCGTGGGGGTAAGCCCATGTAAGTCGCAGAATCTACAGGTTTCAAATTTGAGGATTCTAAAATATAGAATTCCATCTCTGGCCGTGCAAAATAATTCGCTTGGAATTCTTGGATTAAAGATCGATTTACTTCAGCAAGTATACCCCTTGGGTCTTCCGATATTCGTTCATTGGTATCAGTACTTCTTAAATCGCAAAAAACACAAGCAGTATTTTCTTGCCAAGGAATAATTGTCACTGTAGATGGATCTGGTACGATGATCATATCAGATTGCTTTGTTCTAAGGAATCCGATTGAGGATCCATCGACACCAACTCTTTCCGCTTGAGAAAAAGAACGTTTCGACATTTCTACTCCTTTTAAATTCCCATCAGCACCAGTAAACTGTAAAAGAAGATATTTTGCTCCAATCTTTTCCATCTTTTGAATAACAACATTTTTATTTTCAGGCATTGCTTTTTCCCAGAGTTTTTTTTATAAAAGATGATTGTTATGCTAAAATAGGTGATATAAAATTTATTCTTATCTTTTTATCATCATTTCAAGAAGAATTGATGATTATATAAAATAAAGCATTAATATCAAAAGAAGGAGTAGAGGTGAATCCAGAACCAGAAGTAAATTTAATAGCATGAAATCTAAAAAATCAGCTCACCAATCTTCATTCATAATATAATATATCAAATATCGCTATTTATTACTATCAATCTGAAATCTGATAGATTTCCAAGTATTTATTTTGCTTTTCATTTTTCTAATTTTAAATGCTAAACAAATTATTATTCTGGTTGAAAGTTATTTTTCAAAGATTGAGCTCATTATATTACAAGCCTTTTTGAAGAGGCTAAGATTCAAATAAATTCATATAGAAGTGGGACTACTTGATTCACAATGAATTCACATGATTCAGTACCCGATTTAGGCTTATTTTTTGGGATTATTGAAGCAAAAAAAAGGCCTAAAATACTTTGGTCAGGGTCAACGAAACACACTGAAATTTCATCATGGGATCTTTTACTGAAAATCCTCTCATCGAAGGATAAATCAAGTTTAGAAGAAGTAGGATGGAATTTTCTCCCATTAATCTTAGATGAGGTAGAAATTTACGCTCTTACAAAACTGTTCCATATTTCGGGCATTGGAGAAGCATATCTAATCATATACCATCAAGATCCTGAGAAATTAACTTTTTTTTTACTTAAACAAGAAGAAGCAGTAACAGATACGTTTGAACAAATATTTAATTCCTCTTCTTACGCAAAAGAATTAAACAATCAACAACTAAAACAGATTCGTATAAAAAGCCAACGTTTCTATGAA
>JAUUVJ010000245.1 GCA_030589605.1 Candidatus Hodarchaeota archaeon
GCTCGAGATATTCACGTAAAAAAAACTTCCATAATTTCCAAGTAGCCATGCTGCTTCACTATTACACATTTTAGCGTCCCACAAGCTTGCATTTGACCATCCATATTCAGGATGGGGATATTTTGGCCTTTCCAGAATAGTCCAATTATTACCACCATTTTGTGTTATCAAGATCCCCCCGTATTGACCATCAATTGCAATTCCAACTTGAGGGTCAAAGAAATCAATGGTTATTATTGTGGTATTAATTCCAGAGTTCTGTGAGAACCAAGAACTCCCTCCATCCGTTGTTGCCATGATTAGGCCATTTTCACCTCCGATCCAGCCATGAGTGGAATTAGCAAATTCGATATCCTTTACACCTGTTTCAGGATACGTCGGTGCAGTAATGGGTTCCCATGGACTCCTTACATTATCCACATAAATACTGTAAGGAACATGAAGATATAAGGTTACAAAACTTATTATTAGCCAAAAAGAGAGCGTTATTCCCCCTATGATCATAGGTCTGGTGAGATACTCAATTTTCCCCAATATAGTTCACCCATGGATAAGACGTGAGAACTCAACTATTTTAAACTATTCCTCTGCTCCTTAATGGTACATCTGGAAAAACTTACTCTTCAAAAAAGTTTTTAGTAATTGGTCATTGTGTTCCCTTAAAATTCTTGAATGCTTCTCTGAATTCAAAATCATTACGTTAGACTAGTTGAATACTTCTTCTGAAACATATTATAGCAATCTACACAGAGAAATTATTGAATGATTATTAGAAAAAACATAACGATTAGCTTTTTCTATTAAATTATTGTTCAAATATTTAATATTTGGTTCTGCCATTACCATTTTTACTTCAGATTTCGTTAATATAGGATTTCTCTTTACATCTGATTTTTCTAAAAATATAATAGCCAATGTTGGTGCGATGGTAAAAATTAGTGAATATTTACATTCATCCATTATTGCAGGATAGAAAGCCCCTCTGTAATCACATTCCATGACGGGGTCATCATTAGTTAAGAATGGAATTGGTGTGTTATTAAAAACTAAAAAAGGAATTGTAGTAGAAATTAATCCATTTATTAGAGTTTTCATTACATCAACATCAATCAAACTTCCATGTAAGTTTTTCATAAAACTTTCATCAGTTGAAATATTTTCAAAAAAATCCACAAAAATGATAGGAAGTTCAGATTTAATTTCATCAGTAATTTCTCTTGAAATTACAGTGTCAAAATCCGTGCGTAAATCTCTTCTCATTGTCGGAGTCCTAATTAATTGAAAGAAAACATATTCATAAAGATGGGTCATTTTCTTTTTGTCATTTACAATATAGTCTAGAGATTCTTCTTTGATAATATTTCTAATAATATCTGAAGCTCTTGTTTCTAAAATTTGCAGTTTATTATCTTCTTTTTTATTAAAAAAATGTTCTGAATAAGCCGTTTCTCGTATTTCATCAAATTCAATATGACCAGTATGCTTATCTAAATAGTAAATTCGCTTTTCTCTGTTAGAAATATTCTCATTCTCTTTATCGGGTGAAAAATTTCTCAGATACCATTGAGGTATGGTATGTTGATTGTCTTTATTTGATAAACGTTTTTTCTCGTTCGTTATGTGTGTTCCATCCCTTTTCTAACTTTTTAATAACGTTTTTTAATTTATTTTGTAATTTAGTTATATTAGTTGGTATTACCATTGGATTGTGGGTGTATTCTGTTTCAATATCACTAATAGAAAGATAAAGATCGTCTAATGCATTATAAAGTGATTCGTTAAGTAAATCTATTCTTCCCGACCAAACTATTTGTCGCCATACATCATCTCTGGGATGAATTTTTTCTAAATATATTGAATTTCTCAAATTTTCCTCAGTTTCGTAAATTAAGCTTTTTATTGCACGAATTTTAGCTCTTTTTTCCTTTCTTCGTTCTCTTATGAAATCCCATAAAAATGCTAATGAAAAACCAAAACCTGTTAATAAAACTGATATTATTTCATCTTCAATGTTCATTAATATTGCACTTACCATACTTCCGTGATTTACTAGTTTTCATTAATTCTAAAGAAAACAACTATTAAAAGCTTTATTTTGCAAAACCCAGAACTCAGACGGAGAAAAAGATTCCTTCAAGTAGAACAGAATAATTTTCTATCCTTGTCAAAACCAAGTTTTTTTCGACATTCAGGGCAAATAGATCTGTCTGTGACAAAATCACAATCGCTACAATACATTAGATTGGTAAACCTTTTCGAGAATCTTCTGCATCAAATACACCATAATATACATTAGATTGGTAAACCTTTGGAATAGCCAGATAATAAAAATAAAAAGCAGATACAAATAGTGAGAGATTAACGAAGAAAACAAAAAATCTGGCTCTTCTGCTAAAACCTGAACGTTCTTTCCCTGTAATTGAATAAATTGCATTGATAATGTGAGCAGAAAGAGGAAAGGGGGCCAGAAAGATTGCTAGAAAGTTGCTTTCGAAAGGATAAATCGCATTTTGCTTTTCAGTACCAAGAGTGACGCTATAGAACAAGGAAATTAAAAAAATCAATAATTGCCCAAACCAATATGAAGGATTTAATTTATCGTGAAATCCTCGCTTTTTGGAAGACTGTATCTGGGCTAGATCCTCCTGATCTAAACCAACTGATTTAGCTAGACCATCAAGTTTCGTGTCAGCTATTCTCCTCACAATCCTTCCGTTGTATGATTAATCATTAGTAAAGACTCCATATCTTACTGGTGAACCCCCAAAGGGTACAGAGGTAGAATTGAAAAGTTGACCTGTAATACTACCAAGAAGAAAGCTCAAAATACAAACAAAAAGCGTAACAGCAATTAATCGAATTATGGATCTTCTTTTAACAGAGTTAGAAAGAACAGTTAGATGACTAAAAAGGAGGACTGATCCAAATGGATAACTACTTTCCAATTCTATTACTTTAATGGGAATGACAGTATAACCAATCAAGAAAGATGCTATACCGACTAAGGATTCAACTAAATATAATGAAGTATTGGAGAATTTTCTTCTTCTTTTCACACTTTGAATAGAATTAATATCACTAGCTGTTAAGCCAACTTCATCTGCAATTTTTAGAACTTCAGAATCAGGTTCGGCCATAAAATCATCCAAAGATGTTTTGATATATTTCTGGTAATTAGATTTGATTCAATGAAGTAGAGAATCGTTCTTAAATCCTTGTATTTAATAGGAAGATAATTTATAAGATTATGTAGAAATGCAAACCTAGATCATTCAAGTATCAAAGTAAAAACGAAGTTGTTAAGTTCAAGGAGAGATGAAGCTGCAATCACTTGAATGTGCAGTGTGGGAAATAACACTAGGTTGTAATCTGAAATGTTCTCACTGCGGATCCTCTGCAGGAAAAAAACGAGAAAAAGAACTTACAACGCTTGAAAGTATTGAAATTTGTGAACAATTAGCCGATTTAAACTGTACCAATGTTGCACTGATGGGAGGAGAACCTTTCTTGAAAAAGGGCTGGGAAAAGATTGCCCAATGTATAGTAGATCTAGGGATGAAATTAAATATCGTATCCAATGGATTCATACTAGACCAACACCTAGAAGAATTGATTAGATTACAACCAACAGTAGTAGGTATAAGTTTAGATGGATTACGAAAAACTCATGATACAATAAGAGGAATGAAGGGATCTTTTGATCAGGTAGTAAACGCCATAAATCTCCTAAGAAAAAATAGTATCCAAACAACTGTTATAACAACTGTCAGCAAAAATAATTTCGAAGAGCTTTCTAAAATACAGGAGTTCATATTTAACAAGGGAATAAATTGGCAAATTCAGATAGCAGCTCCATTTGGAAATTTTAAAAAGGAAGACATGCTTTCATACGAAGAATTTTATGCGGTAGGCTTATTGATAGCTGCATGGAGAGCGAAACATCATTTTCAAAATATGCCAGTAATAGGAGCCCATTGCATGGGATACCACTCAGAAATCATGGAGAATTTTGTCTGGGATGGCTGTACAGCGGGAAGAACAACAATTGGAATAACTTGTGAAGGAAATGTAGTAGGCTGTTTAGCAATGGGAAATGATCGACTAATTGAAGGAAATCTTCGTAAACAGAGTTTAGAAACAATATGGAATAACAAAAATGCATTTTCCTACAATAGAAAGTTTTCAAGAAAAAAATTGGGAGATTACTGTACGAACTGTGGGTTTGGAGAAAACTGTAAGGGAGGATGTAATTCCATGTCGCTAAGTACAACAAATAAATTCCATAATGATCCATTTTGCTTTCATAGAATCGAAAGAGAGATCATAAAGAAGTAAAGGTATGCCAACAGATGAGTAATGAAAAAATCATCAATAAAATTAACTTACATGTAGGGTGTGGAGAAAATTATTATCCAGAATACCTAAATATAGACATTAATGAAAAATCAATAGCTGACATAATTGCTCATGCCATTTGTCTGCCAATAAAGGGAGAAAGTGTCACTTCAATAAAAGCATACCATGTGATAGAGCATTTTGATTGGGTAGACATACAATTTTTACTCAATGAGTGGTATAGAGTATTGATAAGGGGAGGAGAAGTAACCATAGAAGTACCCGATATAGAAAAGGGAATAAAAGAACTAAAAAGAAAGAAAACACTAAAAGAGCAAGTAAAAAGCATTCAATGGATGTTTGGAATAGATACACCAGGAATGCAGCATAAATCAGGAGCCACCTTTGAAGTAATCAGGAATACACTCCACGAATTAGGGTATGAAAATATCACGAAAAAAAAACCAAAAACCCATTTATATGGGGAAGGATTGAGAATAAGTTGTAACAAACCAGAGGGAGAGAGTCTAGAAAAAAACACAATTAAAAGCAAATATAGGACTAGAGTTTACAAATATCTGTCTGTTAATCCCTCAACAGAAAAGACACTTTTAGAATTAAATCATTTGAACAAAATTTATGAGATGTTAGGATCTTTAGATAAGATAAAAGAGGAAAAACAACAAATAGAAACAATTCTGGATTTAACAATAGCTAATCCAACCCTGGCAATAGAACTAGTAGATGTATTAACAGAAGAAGACATAATAACATCAGACACAAGTAAAAAATGGAAAGATCTACTAAAATATCTAGAAAAAATATCAATTCAAAAAAAAATAATCACCTTATGGAAAAAAAGACGAAAAACCCCAGGAAAATTCAATGAGGAGTTTCATCGATTCATTCAAGAAATTAAAATTAAATTAATTAGTGGTTTAAGGAATAGCAAAAGTATTGAGAAAAATTTTTCTTATTTGTCGAAATTAGAAGACGAAAATCTACTATTTTTTGATAAATACTTCATCTTACAAAATGCGATAGTAAATTTCAACTTAGGACTACGCTATTTTAACAGAGAAGAGTACACCAAAGCCTTAAACACCTTACAAGAGAGTTTGCGATATTATAAGGACAATTTTCTAGTGTACTGGAATATAGCAAGACTTCTAGCTCTAAAAGATGATACTCAAGTAGAACAATATTATAAAACTGCATATAATTTAATACAAGATAAAAACAGGAAAATAACCCTAAAGAAGGAAATAAGAGAGGTAGTAGTGGAGAAGAATGATTTAGAGTATAGAACCCCATATTCGGTAACTGATTAGAAAATTATTTATGTAGAGCAGTGATCTATCAAGATCAACTGAATCCCCAACACCCTGCATACCGCTCATCTCGTGGAAAGAAGTAAGCAGGAAAAAATTATAACTTTGGGTTAATGAACGAGTGGTTCAAATCAAACCATAACGCTTTGTTTTCCAGCATCATCGTAGAGCTGGAAAAAATAATCAATTGCAGGGCGGATTAAATGTTGGTCTTCAGTAATAATACCTGCTTCATGTAAAACAGTCATAGATCGTTCCACCAAATTTGCTGAGCCTAAATACATCTTTATTTCATCAGATATAATCATTTTCGTATGTAAATATGGATTTGTTTCAATCAGGAATCTCTCTTTCTTTAAACCTGTAAGACTTTTCTGATGTTCTGGTTCATTCTTTTTTGCTTTCCTTGTCAAAATCAGAATTTCTACATGTTTTTCTTTAAGAACAACTAACTGTTGTTTTAAGTTAAGAATATCATTAATCCAAGGGGAACAAATCCATAACTTTTCTTTAGTATCACAAATTAAATTCATAAGAGCATCAGGTAATTGTTCATCTTTAAAAAAATGAGTAAGTAATTCTTTACTGAATTTACCTTTTTCTTGGGCTTTTTCATCTGGTTTACTCAGTTCTTTCTTCTTAGAAATATTATAATTCTCTTTGACAGCTTCCATGTCCATTAAAATCATTCTAGAGTCAACAAATAGTTCTACATCAAATTCACTCGAGGTTTTCTGAATACCCCCTTCCGCAATATCAAATAAGCGATCAATAAAATAATCAAGTTGCGGAACCGAAATGGAAC
>JAUUVJ010000333.1 GCA_030589605.1 Candidatus Hodarchaeota archaeon
ATACAGGGATTATTCCATACACGTTGTCCGTCAGCTAGGTGCCATGTTGAATCATCCCATTGGCAATAAATGTAGGGATCAGGAAGCGGTTGATCAGGAAGGCGTCGAAAAACTGTTACAGCAGTGAGCCCTGATGAGCTTCCCGTCACTATAACATTGAGTGGTCCTTCAGCTCCAGCAGGTACTAAAAACGTCTCAGAAAAACTACCTGTTGGATCTGCTTGGGGATCAGGAGTTAAGAGAGTCCCTCCGAAATCGACTGAAAGAAATTCATCAGGATCAAAGTTATCTCCATCTATAGTAATTTGTATCCCAGGAGGTCCCTGAGTGGGATCCACTGATACAGTAGCACCATTTGTACTTACATCCATTTCGCCTTCATGGGGACGATATGCATGAGTGGTATTCTGGTGAGTAACCGTAACATTCATTTTTCCACCTGTCATAGGATTTACGTTAAAGTATGCATAACCACTAGGATTTGTGTATCCTACTTTATACACTTCTGTTGTTTTTTGTAAACAGACACGTGCATGATGAACTGGTGCACCTGAATTTTGATCAGTTACGGACACTACAAATGATTGGGGACCATTTGAACCAATTTCACTTGGATAGCTTACAATCGCATCCCGTGGAGGCGTAGTCCATAAAGACGTTTCAGGATCTCCAAATAGATGATAGAGATGAAATGTCGTATTAGTAAGATCATCATTATATCCAGACTCTACACCCACATAGATCTTACCATACATTAGAATTTGGCCAAAGTGGAAAAGTCCTCCAGAAGTAAGATCAGGATTATATTCAGGCCAAATAGCATCTATCGTTCCTCGTAAGAAAAAGGCGTTAGAAGCGATAAAACTTAATCTAGTTGATCCTATGGCAGCGATCGCTCCTCCATTAGGTACACGAGTGATATTCTCAGAAAAACACTCAAAATCACGATTAAGGAGATTATCATCAAGCAAACCATCTACTTCGCCATCAAACCAACCACAATTGCAATCTATGCTAATAATAAATGGTTGAAGGATTCCATTATTAAGATTAGGGACATCATCAGTCGTAAATGAGGGGTTCGACCAACCATCATCACCACCCCATGTGTTTGGGATGTTCACATAATTTCTAAAGTTTTGTGAATCTCCATGATCAACATGATAGACAAGAAATCGACCTTCATCTATTCCATCAACAATCATTGCAGACGTAGTACCCCATCCTATTCCTACAGGAACTGCGTTACCATTTGCATCTTTAGCTGGATTCGTTCCAGCAGTTCGAGTATAGTTCCTATGCACAGTATATCCAATTCCATCAAGAAAATTCCTCACTTCATCTGCTACTGTAAAAAATTCGTAATCTTCTTGATTATCACCACCAGGGGCGGGACGAAGATCCTCAAAATGAGAAACGGACGTTATGTTCCCAAAAAAGTTCGAATCAGTAGGAGGATTGCGTTCATATGCGAGAATTTTATCAATAAAATCTTTTGCTTCCGTAGCAGTATCTACAGATAACCTACCATGAAAAATATCAGGAAAATAGTCGGTACCGTCAACTGTAAAATAAAAATTATCAGAAGGAATGTGGGCACCTCCATGATACAGTCTCCAAGGTCCACCTACAAATTGTCGCCCCAGGGCAGGATGAACCATTCCGTAAATGGGGTTAATATGATCAGAATCTCCTACAAACAACACGTACGAGGGTACAGGATACCATGTATCATACACTGTTTGGATATAATTCTCTAGATCAGCAATAGTAGACGTTTTTACGACCCTTGTCGTGACTCCTTTTTTTACTTTCCATTCTGCAAGTCGAAGCGCTTCAGTGTAAAAATCATCATGAGTTATTATTAGATACTCAACACCATCCCCATTAGTTGCTCCAGTACCCATGAATTCTGCTTCAAAAGTCGTGTCCATATACTTTCGGTATTTATAATCAAGAATGAAAGCCTCATAAAGACTCTCAAACGCAGAGGATACTAATCTTTTGGGGAGGGGACTAATTTGAGATGGACGGTCATAATTGAGTTTGACCTCAATTTTGGAGTAAACCTTTATTTGTTGAGTAAAAGGATTAAATTGAATGGGATATATACTTAATTCAAAAATCCGAATTCCTCGTAGTATAATGGGAGCATCGGCCAAGTTACCCACTCCTGACACATTGAAATTGGGATAAAATGCATTGGTCTGATATAAAGTTTTATTACATACAAATTCAGGCTGAGTTTGGTTGGCGAGAGCCACAACGGGTTCTTGAACAGGCACAATATTATAACCATCAAGAATCTGAACCTCGGCATAGACAACCTCTAGATTAATATTCGTACTCTCGGGAATCTCTAGATAACGTGTGATTCGGGGAACTGCGGGGTTTCCAACCACGGAGAAATGTGCAGCTTCTGGCATATTTATTTCATGATAATCTGTATTATTAAGGGTTACATTAGTTTTAAAAAATCCGAAGAAGTTTGAATCAACATATTGACTAACTGTATCTCGCGATTTAGGAATGATTTCAACGGATTTTCCAGGAATTGAGTCCTGTATAATAGAAATCCAGCCATCAGCTTGTATTGTACTAGTTGATTGAGTATTCTCCTTCTTAAAATTTATTTGAGCATCATTCGCAAGAGGAGAATCCGCAAAAGTTATTGGAATACGAAATTCATCACTATCGTAACTCCCTAAATTAGATATATTTCTGGAAGTATTTCCTAGAGGATTCGATAAAATACGAATACTCAATGAAAAAACAAGTAAAATTAAAATTATTTTTGTTAATGCAGTAGAATTCACAAATCTTACCATTAGAATCGCTCCTAATTATTTTAAGTTTCCCGACCTAATAAAAAAGGATATGATGCTTCATTATATGGCTGATAAGTGTATATAAAGAAGTAAGGGGAAAAAATTCAATCTTTTCGCGCAAAATAAGATGAAAAAAATTATTGGCTATATACGGAAAAAGGAACAAGAGTCAGGAAAAGCTATATGTTTTAATGTTACCACCAATGGTACACTTCTTACTCAAACGATTCTTGACTTCTTTAAGGATGAGAATGTCAATCTTTGTGTAAGTATTGATGGTCCTGCATATGTACATAATTTAAATCGTTGTTATAAGAATGGTCAGGGAAGTTTTGAAGATGTAGTGAGAAAAATAGAGCTTGCAGTGACACAACTTGGAACCTTACAAGTGAATGCTGTCTATGGCCCCGATACAATTGAATTTTTAGTTAAAACAATATCATTCTTTACTCAAATTGGGATTCCAGTTATTCATCTAAACCCAAACATCTCTAGCTTTTGGGACGAAAATTCTTACATCAAATTCCAGGAAATTTATATGCGTATTGCAAATCACTATATTCAATGCTACCAGGAGGGAAATGAAATAGCAATTAATCTTATCGATAGCAAGATCATTGTAATGTTGAAAGATGGATATCAAATCACTGATATGTGCAGTATGGGAGAAACTGAGTGGGGTTTTGCTCCAAGTGGCAATATCTACCCGTGTGAGAGACTTATTGGGGAAGATAATAACTCTTCTCTTTGCCTCGGTAATATTCATACTAGTCTTGACCTGAAACGACGTTGTTCTTTGTTAAAACACAGAGGAAACCGCAACGAAGAATGTGAAACATGCTTATGGCAAAAATTTTGTATGAATTGGTGTGGATGCACAAATTACTATCTAACTGGATACACAGATTTGACTGGTCCTATGATGTGCGAGAGCGAAAAAGGAGCAATACTTGCAGCTAAACATGTTCTTTTTTCTTTGAAAGAGAATGAATTGTTCTTAGACCACTTCATGAGCTATCTTCATGAGAGACGTCCCTATTATCCCTAAATTATGAATATTCACCTAACTTGTATTGTATTCATTAAATGTCTGGAAGTTTCGTATAGGTTTTCACTAGATCAATTCCCCATTTTACATCTGTCTGATCAATTACCAATTTGGGGACAAATCCATATTTTGAGAGTTGCATCCACTGTTTGTAGAATTGTGTAATCCACCGTGAAGGTGTCCTTATGAGGCCAATCAATAACATTTTTCCGAATAAATCCAGATCATTTTCATTATACATAAGGAAATAAAAGGGAAAAAACTTGAGACGATTGACAATTCTCTCAATGATTGTTAGCTTACTACTCGAGAAAGGAGCTAATAATGTAACCCCGATTTTAAGATCAAGACCCAAAGAATGAGTACTCCTTTTAGTTTCCATGAAAGATCCTCAAACTGAACCTCTTCAATTGTCTCCAGATACATTTTATAATCAGTGTTTGGAGATTTTCCTTCTTGAAATTCTTTGCTTTGTCGCTGTTTGATAATAAAGTTCTCGTTATTTATCCATCTAAAAAGGGAATTCGATTATAAAGAGGTTTATCTAACTTAATCAATTCCATTACCAAATCATCAGTAACTTTAATCTAGAAAAACTTGATTAATCTCATAAGTAAAGAATAAAAGTATTGATTAGAAGATTTTCTATTAGTACATTTAAGGAAATTAAATATTAAGAAAGCTATACCAATAACTCGTTTTAATAAAACTTATACCCAACAATATTGCTTCTTCTTGAACTAAGCACAGATATTGGTTTGTTACTCAATTATCTGATTAAAAATGTATAATTACTAGTTTCTCAATGGTTTTTCAATAAGAAAGGTGAACTTTGAAGTATTTTAGTAGAAATATTGCTTTCAAGTTTGAAAAATCAACAAGAATCAGGAACTATAGGTATCCAGTATATTGGTTCCCCATTTAATAACTCCTTGGTTAATATTAAACTTGGGTATAAAACCATAATTCTGAAGATAGATCCAAACCCTGTAAAAATCCTCTAGCCATGAAGAAGGCATCCATAAAAGACCCACTAGCACCAATTTTCTGTCTATATCTAAATTTTTGTCATTATACAGAAGATACGAGGATGGGAATGATTTTAGATGCTCTACAATTTTCTTTAACATGTCAAAATTTGGATTTGATTGAGATCCTAGTAATGTGACACAAACTTTTGTTCAATGATTGGTTCTTTAACCATCGAGGAATCGAAAAGTTCAGCACCGAAATCAATAGCATTTTCTAATATGCGCATTCCTAGCTTAAATCTGTCAATAATGATACCTGTACCTCCTTCTTCC
>JAUUVJ010000119.1 GCA_030589605.1 Candidatus Hodarchaeota archaeon
AACAATTAATATCTAATGTATCACATGAATTACGAACACCTATATCAGTAGTTATTCAGTCTATTACTAATCTCAAGAATTTCAAAAATCATTTAGAAGAAGACATTCAAAAACAATTGATTAATTATATTTTAAATAACGCCAAATTGATGGCAAATCTGATTGAAGATCTTCTAATTGGCTCAAAAATTGAAGATAGTAAAATAAAGCTGTTTTTAGAGAAATATCAACCCCAACAAATCATTCAAGAAGTTATTGCACAATTAGAACCTAAATGGAAAGCTAAGAAGATTTTTATTGACCTTTTCATTAATGAAAGAATTGAACTTATTGGGGATGTAAAAAGAATGGGGCAAGTCTTCAGGATATTGCTAGATAATGCAATAAAATATTCTAATGAGAAAAAGGAAGTAAGAATAAATGTTTTAGACCATTATCAAGGAGTATTCAATCCAAAGAATCTTGAAGGGATTTTAATACAGTTTATTGACTATGGAAGAGGTATTCCTGAAAAGGATTTGCCTCAATTGTTTGAACGTTTTTACAGAGCTGAAGATGTTCAAGGGATTCAGGGAACTGGATTAGGATTATCCATTGCCAAAGAGCTTGTGGAATCTCATAAAGGAGCTATCTTTGCAGAAAGTACTTACCGAAAAGGTTCAATTTTCAGTGTATTCTTACCTTTTTTGAGTGATACATTGGAAACCAAAGCAAAAAAGAAAACAGACTATCAGGTTGAGGTTAAAGGTGGATGAAATAAATGAAAAAAACGATTTTAGTCATTGAAGATAACCCCGCAGTCTTATTCAATCTAAAAATCACATTAGAATTCGATAATTATGATGTTCTTACTGCTGAAAATGGTAAGGAAGGAATTAAGGTTCTTTCAGAGATGGATACAATACCAGCTTTGATAATTAGTGATATTATGATGCCTGAAATGAATGGTTATGAGTTTTTTAAAACAGTATCACTGAATCCTGATTGGAGTTTTATCCCTTTTTTGTTTTTAACAGCCAAAGCAGCACCAGAAGACGTTCGGTTCGGTAAATTACTAGGTGTTGATGATTATATTACCAAACCGTTTAAAGCTGAGGATTTACTAGCAGTAATCAAAGGAAAAATTCTTCGATATGGAGAAAGAAACTTGATTAGAAAACAGATTGAAGAACAAATCCTTGCCTCCTTTTATAAAAATTCTCCTCATCCTCTTTCTGTAGACACAAAATCTTCGATTTCTCTTTTATTTTTTGCTTGGGATGAAGAACTAGGGCCAGAACTCATAAATTCTTACCCTAAAGATCCACATCAACGTTCAGAGCTGATGTATGAGGTGGGAATTCAATTATTCCAAACGTCTGTTTCTATTTTTGGCCAACATGGGTATTACGGATCAGCTGGAGTTTTACTCAATGTCCAGAACATCAACCAAGATGGTTATGTTTTTTTTGACACAAAAAAGGATGAACAAATTCGCGGTGGAGAAAAATTGTTCATGCTTGCAGTTCTAGCCCCAAACATCAATTATTTCAAATCTTTGCAGATTAATGACCTTTTCCTTAAAATTTCTAGTAAGATTAAACGATCTACAGAATGGAATATCAAGAAAAGATGGGAAGATTTATCTCAAATTCTCAATTCTTATTAACCTTTTCTAGACTTTCCATGAACAGTAATCTCAAGTTGTTTTAAATAAAAAAATGTAAGAACAGAAGTCAGCTATAAAGATTTATCACATATCTATCATGTAGCATATGTGGGAGAGATGATTTAACCAAGAAATTTTGGGGTAAAACTTTTTGTCAGACCTGTTATGTACATGAATATTTCCTACGTCTTCCTGCGCTAACAAAAACCTACATCGAACAAATCATCTGTGACTATGGAGGAAGGAGTGAAAAAGAGTTTAGCTCTGACAAAAAGCTTCCTCGATATCCAACATTAAGTACTTGGAATATCACAACCCCAGATTTTCAAAGATGGTTCGAGGATTATCTACATGGGAGTAATAGAGTAGCTAGACTACCCAATATGGATTTATCTCAAATTTCCAATCGTTTCAAAGATTATGGCGAAGAAGAGGCAATGTCGCGTGAAGAAAGAATGAAAAAGGGATTGCAAAAGGGTATTGAAAAATATGCCACTGTACTGGAAAAAATAAGAGCTAATTCTCCTGATGATATTGCTGCTTTCCTGACACTAGATAAGGAGCTGTGGATTAATCTCCCAAATGACATCTTTCTAAAAATTACTCCACATCCTGCGATGTCCATTTCCTGCCCTCTCGAAAAACAAGTATTGATTTGTAACAGAGAGGATTTTTTTCGTGTTTTATCAGAAGAAATCCCTATTTCAACTTATTCACGGTCAAAATTAACTGATGAGAACCTTTATTTTCTTGCCTACTTAACAAAACATGAAGCTGATCTTGGATATACGTTTAATAAATTCTTTTTTGAAAATTGGTTTGTATACAAAAACAAAACAAGTGATCATTACAACGATGGACATGTACAATCTTCCAACCACGCAGGTGAATACATGTGGATGGCCAATTCAAACGCATTATCCACCACTTTTTTGAAAAACGAAGGATTTAAACTTATTACACCCAATGAATTAATATTAAATACTTGGGATACTCTTGTAGTCAAGGGAGATGACACAATGACCGAATTCCCATACGATTTACAAGTTGAATATTCCTTGAAACTCCTTTGCCCATCAGACGACTCTGATCTTCCTCCCTCAATTTTCTTTAAACCAGAGAACCCATTAATATTTAAACCATCCGAGACAAAAATATATATCTGCATTAATCCGAAAGGAAGTCGTACCCACGATGGATGGAGCATTCATGATGAAATCCACCCTCTTTTTGTGAAATACAGAATGAATGTACTTAATGAAGAATAACAGTGGTGGTATCCAATGTTTCGTTGTGAAATCTGTAAAGTTTATAAGTTCATGAAAGAAGGGTTTTTTAAGTGCGGAAACACACGATGTCATCGACCCGTTTGTGTTTCCTGTCATTCAGTTAGGAATTGTTCATCGTTTTCTTCAAATCCCAGATCTGGATAATCTTCTGATATGCCTGAAAGATTTGATAAAAGACGAATTAATCCCTCTGGATCTGTTTGCTTTACAGATAGGAAAAAGTTTCTCTTCCAATGATCTTGGCTTTTTAAACCTTGCATTAAAATGGTATAAAATTGCGTTAAAAGAAACTAAAAATCCTCAGAGAAAAACAATTTTACTATCAAATATTGGATCGTTGTATGCAAACCGAGATGAACATGAAAAAGCTATTGAGTGGTATAAACAATCACTAAATGAAAATTCTCATGATCTTATTGCTTTACATAATCTTTCAGCCTCTTATGCTGCTATGTTAGACTATCCTAATGCATTGAAAATTGCTCAGACCATGAAAGAGGTAGGTAACAACCTTTCATTATCTAAAAAGGAAAAAATACAGATAGATTTAGCTTTGAACTTCTTTACTAATATGAATCAAAGGATTTTTAATCTAAACAGAATTAAAACGAAAAATGAAGTAGTTAAGAAATCGATTATAACAGCAGAAACTCTATTACGTCAGTTTTATAGTGATAAAGAGAATCAGAACATGGATGTTTCTGCAGTTGTACTAATACATACTCCGTAAAACTAAAATTGCTAACTCCGTAAAACTTAAACTCCAACATACTGACTTATTTTTAATAAGAGATAAAAAACAAGAGAATATTAAAAAAATGTTGGATATCTATCCTTCTTTTTTTCAAGAACAAATATCAATAGCTTATGAAGTAATCAATTCTCTAGAGCCTAAGGTAGTGGTCGTTGTTAATGCTAAAGCATCGGACTTAATCCTTGATTCATGGAAATCTAAGCTCAAATATTCGGAAAATACAGGATATCATAACATTATTTTGAACAATGGGGAATCTATACCAATATTTTTTTCAGGGATGTTATCAGGACGTAGACCACTTGATAAACACTCACGAAAAAGATTGATATGGCATATCAAAAGATCATTAACGTAATGAATAATCAAAAAATTCTTATTTCTCTAAACACATTTTAAAATAAACATTCACAAGTGATTTAATTACGGTTTTAGTTTTTATTGCATTTATAGTTGAGGGAAATGACTTGAGAGTTAACGAAATTGATGATAGAATAGTAATTCTAGTGTTAGTTATATTAATTGCGATTATTTCATTTATAGGAGCTTTTGTCAAATTATTTGAGTTATCTGAAGCATTTTCTATTGGATCGGTCGGAATAGCTGCATTAGCTCTGTATTACACTAGGAAAGTGAGAGGGCCTGATTTTGTTTTAACCGAGGCAAGAGTAACTGATAGAACGAATGAAACTGCAACAGTTGTTGTATTAATACAGAATATAGGGGATCGTATGGGGTATTTACGCTGGGACACTACATACTTGAAAGTTAAAAGCAAAATTTTCAACCTTAGAGCAGCTAGAGAATATAATACTACTTTTGCATCAGATACACAACAAGAGAAAGGTGGGTTCACTTTCTTAGCGGGAGAGGATGAGGATTTAACATTTGGTTTTTTCATAGCTATAGGTGTGTACTCTAGCCACGAGGGTGGATTGAAAGAAAAAGTCTGGGAAACACCATTAAAGGGAAGCTTATCACCTAAATAAGAATAGGAGAGAAAAAATTTGCAAGATATTATAGATAATCTTATCCCTGTAGCGTTTGGATGGATTTTAGGAATTTTAACTGTACTCATTCCAAAAAGTATATTGTGGTTTAATGCTAAAAGAATACAGAACAAATATAAATCACTTATTGATCAAATAAAAAGTGGAAAACTAAGTAGAACAAGTAATATTCAAATGCCTTCCTTTATTGCTGGAAAAAAGCAATCATATACAGCTCTTCCAGATCAAGACAAAAAGCTGTTGTTTGAGAGATTACAAGAGATTGTGTTATCAGATAAAAACTGGATGGATTTCCATAGAATCGTTAAATATTTAGACAAGAAAATGCATACCTAGAGGGATTATTGGAAAAAGTGAGATTATGAAATGGAACTTAATCATTGAATTAGGGTACCTTATATTACTAAAATACCAAGAATGATATTAGCTGTTTAAAATAACAAAGGAGAGTAAATTATGAACATGACAAGTAGTTTTAGACTAGAGCATCTTCATTGGGGGGGTAATACCAGCCCATAAACTCTGCAAATACATTTGGAATTTGCCCTTTTTTGAAAGTCCCATCAATAGACTCAATTTTGATATTTGCTTCCTGATAAAGATCTTTAAAACTATCGGAGGTTGTATATCTGAAGCTTACATTCTCACCAAAAATTAATCCTAATATCTCTGAAAATCTCTCAGGGTTAAAAGCTACATGACTTTCTTCAAGTTCATATAGAAGATTATTCACAGAACTATCCTTTAAAAAATATAAGAATTTCTTTAAAACCTCTGCAGCTAGCTGAACATCAAGTGTAATGTGATTTAATACTTTTTTAATTTTCCTATTAAAGTAGTCATCATTTACTCCCCCTAATCTTTCTTGAATTGTTTCCGCAAACTTAAATAACTCATCTCTTGTTAACCAGTTTAGTATCGACAAATTCACCATACCACTTGTTCCATTTTTATGTAAATTAGGCTCCCATTCCATAAATCTCGTGGGTTCTCTGCTAAAAAAATAAATTTCAGGAATGTTTTCAATAAGATCCCTGAAAAACTCAAAATGACTATAGGGAGCCAATCTATTTCCCGCTCGGAATTTCATTTCATGTAATACTGAAAAACAACTTATAATGACACCCTTAATCTCACCAGATCTCATCCATTCTTGAAGAATCTCATTACACGACCCTTTATTTTCCCACGCATCACCTGGTAATATTTTCAATCTATCTTGAAGTTTAAAATTGACCGATTCTTGCTCAGCTTTTCTACATAAATCAAAATCATATTCGAGAAGTATTCCTTTTGGTACAGGTGTAAATTTTAAAATATTCAGAATTTCTGCACCGTCGGCACCCCCTATACTCACATAAGCTAATTTACTTAAACCTAAATCTTTTTCTCTTGGAATAGTCTGGATAAATTTAATAACGTCTTTAGCCTTCTTTCCACCATCCTCAAATTTTTCATTATAATCCTTTCTGATATTAGAACCAGGTTCATTTAAATGTCTGTAGAAATCACCTAGGAGCTCGCTTAACTTTTTTTTATCCTTTATGGTTATTCGAGGGGTGTGAGGGCTCTTTAGCTTCCTTTCATTTACTTTCTCCTCCAAAATATGTGTGGGTACACTCTCTATTAATTCAAGCCATTCATCTTCCCCAAACTTTATCTTCTTATCCTTTATTGATCTCAACTCGGGCGCGAGATAGAGCGGATGTTCTTTTTTATCAAACAAAGTTTCTGATTTACGTTCAAATAGGATATTTTTAAATGCTTCAATTATATAATGATGAGTCCATTGATCTTGTATCTTATTTCTAATAATCCAATAATTTCCCTCAATTGATACAATATTTTTAATTGTCTCATCTATTTCTCCCGAATAAAAACCCATAAAAGTTCGATTTTTGGATTCTAATGTATCTAGAATCTTACAATTCTGAACCACAATAATTGAAGATGGTGACATCGAACCTGATGCAATATCAATTGTTATAACCATTTTCAAATAATACTTTGCTAATACTTTTTCACGAATATCTAAACAGTGCTTACTAAATAAAAATCGATTTGGTACAATGCAGATTATTAAACCACCATCATTGAGTAGTGATAACGACTTTTCAAAGAACATTTTCTCAAGATATTCATTCTCCCCTTGGAATTGGACCTTACCACAAGGGAAATTTGAAATGATCAAATCAAACTTTGCAATTAGATCTGCTGTTAAAAAATCAAACTGTCTAAACTCAATATTGTCATATTTTTCCCTGCAATATTCAATGACTTTTTGATTTATATCCATACCTATAATCTTGTCACCAAAATTACAGTATGAAAGGATAGTTCCTAACCCACAAGCTGGATCAAGTATTGTTTTAGGGTTGAAGGTCTCACCTATTTTTACCATTAATTCAGCAATATCTTTAGGAGTCCTATAGATACCAATTTCTTTTAGTTGAAACATTTTAATCCTCATACCTCTCCAATCTTATAGCAATATAGATTTGAATTTATGTGATATTCATAAAAAGTTAATTGAACTATTCATAAAAAGTTAATTGAACATTCTTATACTGACAGAATATTTGAACTAGCTTTTCACAGCAGAGAATCTCGTGAACAGCTAATGAACACGACGAATTATAAAAGCGATTTAAGAGTCTAGAACCATTCTCTTTTTACGTTTCTTTACCAGTTTAAAGGGAGAATATAACATCAACTCTGGTATCGTTCTCCATGGCGAGAAAATACTAATAATACCCCAAAAATATTCATTCCTCAATAAGAAAGTATATATATACATTAATAAACAACTATAAGTTAAAAATTGCGAGTGGAAAACTCTTCGGGTGAATTCAGTGTAATAAAAATTGATTACAATTATTTATGAAAATACAATGGAAATAGTGGCCCCATTTCCATATATGATTATAATGTGCTTTAATAATTCCAATAATTGTAATCTTTATAGGGATAAGTAAATTATTTCACAGCTATTCTCCATTAATGATCATATGTTTACATACCATATATTAAGCATGATAGATTTATGATCTGGATTGGGAACTCATTTCTGTAAGATTCATATGCTCGGAAAAAAGGTACCTACATATAAGGGAGTATTTGTAATAACTGGAGAATCTTATTCTGAAGCAGAGTTCCTGCTCAATGGTTCATTACTCTCCGTTCACGACTTTGTAGTATTGAAGGAGTATAAGCTCCTTCAATAAAAAGCTCTTGGGATTGTTCAGAACTCTCTTCACTTTGTTTCCAATAAACCTCAACAGTGAATTCACAACGATATTTCCTCACTGCAAAATCGCTTTCAGGTATATCTAATAGAATCTCTTTATGCCAACTATGAGTGAGGTTTGATAAGTGAACATCATCATAAGCGTAGTATTCCTTGCTTATTTGATACCCTTTAATCAATTGAAAGCGAACCGTACGAATAGCAAACATATATCCAGTAAAATTTCCTTCAATATTAACTACTGCTGAAATATTTTTGCGAAAAATCAATCCAGGGCTGGGGTTGAAATATATTTGGATATTATATCCTAGAATGGTTGTTTCTGCGGTCGAATCGGCTTTCACCGTAGCATACTCGCTGTATAGGAGAGTAAGTAGAATACACACAAATAGAATATTTTTTCTTCTTACTCTTCTTAAGTGTCGAGTCTTAAACACCCGATCCTTCAATCTAATCTCACCTAGAATTATCATTTATTTTTCGTACAATGATTCTGATATTCCCCTTATATACTCCAAAAAAACGATAAAATGAATAAAAAAAAATTTATGTGTGACCAATCTCTAAGAATCAGCTAGATTTTCTATTTTTTTTACTTTTTTCATTTTCCTATATCCTTTTACGAGGATACAAACCATGTATTCAAATTAAATGTTTATTGATGAAAAAGAAAGTTAATCAAAAGTAACCGCTTTTCTGAGTATCCACAATTGATATACTAATGAAACAGAGACAATAGAGTATTTCAGTCTTTTTTTAAAGGAGGATTAAATAATATATCATCTTCAACCTCTCTGATAATTATTTCAAAGTAATTATTTAGAAATCTGGTACTAGAATCATACAATCCTCTATCAGCCTTTTGAGCCAAAAATCGATATTTATACGCTTCTTTTAATTCATCCTCAAGATAAAAAACAAGACCCACAAGAGGTAAAGTCTTAGATCCTCGTTTTTCGATTAATTGCATGGTTCTCATTAATTTAGTGAAATCTTTTTTTACTTCTAACTTTGTACCTTGAAACAAGTTATAATTTGTTGTTATTTTAAATTCAACAAGCATAACAGGAGATAAAGGAGAGGATAGATCGATAAAAACCCCTAAATCATGAGAATTACCACTTACTAGATATGTTTCAGGAATTTGTTGATATTTTTTAGGTAAAAGTTGTTCTAGATGACTCATAACTCGCCATTGAATACATTTTTCTGCTCCTAAGCCATGTCTTAGCGCATTGCTCTTACCAAACAATTCAATATCTTTATTTGCTAATTTTACTGACTCTCTAAGTTTTTCTAACAACATAATTCTTCTCTCAAATTATATCTAATAATATTTAATTGATTTCTAACAACTTAATTCTCTTTTTCAATTAATTCTAAGAGTAACTGTTCATATTCACTAGTATCATATGAATTGAATATGTTCAGTGTTAAATAATTTGTAAATTTAACATTTCTTGTTACAAATAAGCCTATAACACTGAACTCAGGAACCTTATTAATTGAATAGTATTCTAAGATTGAACCAAGGTTTCTTTCTATAGCTTGACATCTTTTTATGTGTTTATTAATTTCTCCATCTTTTCCTTCAAACTTTTTAATTTCTCTTTTTATTTCTCTAATGTCAAAATTTATTTTCCAATCTTTACATTCAACAACCAATATTTTATGTTTACTAGGAATTATGGCCAAGATATCGAACTCTCTATCTTCTTCAAAAACTATATTCCATTTTTTTCCAAGATCTTTAAGCTTACCATGATCAACAATGTTGATGTACTTTTTTGTGAGATCTCTAATTTCTTCTTCGAATCCTGTTCCCATTTCCTTTTTATATAATCCAACTTTGTTTTCAAGAGATTTCATTGCTTTTTATGGAACAAGAAATCTCAAATAAAAAATTTATTTGCTTTGATATAATATTCCTTAATTCTTTATCAAAAACTTTTTTGAAATACAAATCCATTATTTCTAATATCTCTGGGTAATTAAAAAAGTAAGTATCAGAAAAATCTGGTAAAATATCAAAAAACTAACCTATTTTTCCAACAAAACTAGGAGATTATAAACTAAATGGCAATTAATCTTTAAAAAGA
>JAUUVJ010000222.1 GCA_030589605.1 Candidatus Hodarchaeota archaeon
ATTTTTGATTGATTTAAGAGAAGACATGCATCGCAAAATTATTGAGGTGTTTTCTCCAACTTCTATATAGATATCACAAATAACGTGCATCCACACTGGATATCATTTTAAGTCTTGAAATATAACATTTCTGAAGCTCTTATCAATTTTCACGACTGCTCTTTATGTATTATGAGAGAAATAACTTAAACCTCACATTCCAGAATTACTAGTCCAATTCTTGCTCTCAGTCCATTTCTTCAGTGATCAAGTTCCTACAAAAGGGAAGATTAATCAATTTCTTACATAAACATTGATTCTCAATCAGGACTCTATGCCTCAAAATAAGGATATAAAATTAGCTTAAAGTAATATGTGATAATATCTATGGATCGTTCAGGTGAGTCATTAATAACCATTTTTTGCTTAAAAACCGTTTGCTTTTAAATTAAAAGTGCGTCCTCAGTATCGTTAACAGTAATACTGTAATCAGATATAATGAAAAGGATACCCCTCTTAATTGTAAGTCGTTTTAGGCTATCTCTAGGTTGTATTTGATTGATAAATTGTGATAAAATATCAATCTGTCTTTACAGAAATCGCTTTCAATTTATCTTCCATTACTCGATCTTTATCTCTTCTATCGTCGATTTTAAGCTGTGTAAGAACCCTTTGCGCTCCAGCGTCAAAAATAGATTGATGAGCTAATTTCGTGATCTCAAGAATTTGATCAAGGCTATCTGCTTCAATCACGGTTCCCATTGGATGATGGACAATACGAACGCCTTCATAACCATCAATAACTTTGACTGCTTTTTTAACAAACTTACTCAGACTTGTTCCTTCTCCAACTGGAAAAGTGGAAAGCTCTGCAATAATCTTTTTACTCATCTGTTTCATCTCTTACACGATTTAATCTTCAGGATTTGTGTTTGTCTCAGCAGAAATGACTGGGGGAGGAGAATTAATTTGTAATGTTTGCTCACTCTTCAATTTATCTGTAGGTTCAGAATGTGTTTTTAATTTACTTTTTGTTGAAACCTTATACGTGCATCCCGTACCTTTTATTACGTTATCAATTTCCTCAAGGAGGATTATTATATCATTGACAACAGGTATATGTAACCATTCTATAGCATAATCCTGAGTTCCAATAAGAAGACCAGTTGTTGATTTTATACCTTTAATGCGTTTTGTTATTTTTTCATTAAGAAGTCTTACAGCTCTGCTGATGCTGGGGCCGTATAACCGAAGAAATGTGTATGCAATCCCCTTAACTTCTGAAGAATTGAAACTACTAATTAATGGTTCTTCTTCAGGTTTTCGAGATGTAATGGTATATCTTGTAGGATCACACTCGAGAATAAGTTTGTCTAATTGTTCGATAAAAGATAATGTCTCTTCTATTGTTGGAATTCCATCCCAAATGAACTCATAATCAGCTTTTTCACCTACATAAGGTTTAGCTATTGTTATTTTAGTATCATATTCACCTATCATGATTTGAGCCGCAAATTGTTCTAATTTTTTCAGTGCTAACGGAATACCAGGACCATATAACTTGATTTGCGAGACAGATGTATTCATCAAATTCATCTCCATTTAATTGGTAATAATAGTTATTTATTTCATTCTCTTATACATTATTTCTTTAAACGATCAGGAATTTCATTCCAGATTTTTGGATTAGCTTGAATCAGAAACTCAATAGCATCTGAATATGTATACGCGGAGATATTACTCTCTAGTTTAAGACGATTGAGTATTTTTTGGGCATCTGGTCTTAGTAAAATTGTTTTTGGTTTCGTATCTGATGGATTAATGTTTTTATCTGCAGGTGTTTTTGTTTTAATTCTATGACGATCCTTATCGAATTGTTTCAATGTTTTTTCTAAACGTTTGGATCGGTTCTGGATCGTATTGTTTAATATTAGTATAGCGTCACTGTAAGATTTCTCATTAAGCTCAAATTTCGCCCATCGTAAGAGTTCCCACGCCTTACTTGAAATTTTTATGTTTTGAGCGGTATTAGACAATAGATTATCCTCTTCTATAATGTCAACTACTATTTGTATTTTGATACTTAAAAGTATTTCGGGTGTTACGTATATTTCGTAAGGTTTATAAAGCGTAAGTTACGTATATTACTCATGAGTTTTTTGATATTAATTAAAAACTTTAAACTCAATAAAAATGAAAAAAGTGAATAAAAATGAGTGATTTTGAAGATTTAGACTTTGATATTGAAGACCAAAGTCCAAGCCCAATGAAATCAAAGACCCCCGCACATTCAAAAACACCAATGTCAGGGTCAAGTGCAGGTCCACGGAAGAATATTTTTTTCAAATCTACTGTAGGACCCGAACGAACAGAAAAAATCTCAATTGGTGAAAAAACACCTGTTCGTGAAGTAAGAGATACTCTTGCCAATATCTTCGGATTAAGTCCTGATGATTTCCACTTATCCCATGCTGGACGTACCTTAGATGAGTCCGCTCCTATTGGAGATTATGGCATAGAAAACGGCGATGAAATCCTTTTAATTCCACATTCCACAGCTGGATAATTCGCTGTTAATTTCTTCCTTTTTCTCGTCAAAAATCGATTAAAGAACTTTATGAACCGTTAATGGAGCAGCTTCTAATGAAAAATAAATCTATAAGTTTTATAAAGGTAACTTCTGACTTAATTGAAGAATTTGAACAAGTAAAAAAGGCTATATTGGATCAAGAAAGAATTTATAAAGATGCAACTGAATTATTACGTCTTTCAGCCGAGATTACAAACCTTCGGAAAATTCTTGGATATTTCTCTAATTAATTCAGGAATGATTAAATTATCTATGCAAGTATATAATATATCTTGAATCAAGAGGAATGAAATTCATATGTCTGAAAATGAAGATTTTGACGAGTTTGATGAAATAGAAGATAAGAGAGAAGGAGTAGAAACACCAATACAGGGTAAAGTACCAAAATCAAAAACACCAACAGGATCAAGAGTGACACTATTCTTTCGCTCGACTATAGGTCCAGGCGAAAAACTAGAAAAACTCACTATTGATCAGAACATGGCTGTTAAAGAACTATCAAATACCATTGGAGAAATTTTTGGCTTAGATCCCCAAGATTTTCATTTATCGATTAGTGGACGAACTTTAGATAGAGATGATGTTCTTTCAAATTATGATCTCGATGATGGTTTAGAAGTATTGATTATCCCAGTTAGTACAGCAGGATTGTGAGAAGAACTTTTAGATCAAATATGGAGATACTTACGTGTCGAATTTTACAAGTGATTCATTGAGTGACGAAGAAAAACGACGCTTCGATCGCCAATTTAGACTTCCAGGTTGGAAACAAGAAATTCTGAAAAAAAGTACTGTTCTTATCTGTGGAGTTGGTGGTTTAGGAGTTGAAGTCGCAAAAAACCTAGCTATGGTTGGGATAGGCAAATTGATTCTTGTTGATCTTGATACGATTGAATACTCCAATTTAAATCGACAAATTCTTTTCATTGGCGCTCCGGAAGGAGCATCAAAAGCAGAAATTGCTGCAAAACGATTAGATGAAATGAACCCATTTATCAAGGTAGTAGCTTATAATTGTCCACTACAAGATCTTCCTCCTATCGTTTATCAGGAAGCAGATCTATATATTGCGGGTTTAGATTCTATTGAAGCCCGTTCTGAACTTAATCGTCGTGCTGTTCATAATCGAAAACCTCTCATTGATGCAGGAACAGCAGCTTATAATGGACATGTTTATGTTGTATGGCCTTTCGTCAATGCGTGCTTAGAATGTGATCCGCTTACTGAACGTGAACAAGATCAGCTTGGAGCATGTACTTTAGTAGGAAAACCTAGAAGACCCGCTCATTGCATCCTGAAAGGACAACTCAAATTTGAACAAGACCATGATAGACCACCAAATATCCTTAAATCATCTGAAGTTCAAGAAGTACTCGATTATGCAAATAATCTTTTAAGAGAAAACTTTCCAGGAAGTAGTGCATTTCGAACAGATCAAATTATCCAAATTATTGATAATCATGAACCTACAGTTATTACTATTAATTGTGTTATGGCTTCTCTTCAATCCCAAGAAGCTGTTAAAATATTGCATCATATCCATACACCTACAAAAGACAAGAAGCTTGGCACACTTCAATTAAACTACATGATATATAATGGTCTGACGGGAAAATTCTATGAATTAGAAAAACCTAAGAATTCCAAATGTGAAATATGTGGTCCTAATAGAACATCGTTATACAAAATAAAAGTAAAATCTAATTTTACTCTTGATAAGATCGTTAAAAAAATATCTGAAGATAAAAAACTTTTGATAGACTCAGAATTTCCACCTACAGTTTTTCGCATTGATAGTTCTGAAGTTAGTGAATTAAACTCAGAATTGACCATTCATGATTTAAAGATTAGAAATTATGAAACATTACTGATTACAGGTTATGATGATGGTACACAAATTTACTTTACTTTAAAGATAGCGGAGTGATCACTTATGTCTATTCGTATTAAACGAATTGCTGAAGATTATAATCAATTAAAAACCCTTTACAAACAAAAAACAATTAAACAATTGAAAACTTTTCCTGGAGTTAAAAAATCTGTAGAACACATTGCAGTACTTCTCGAAGGTCCTAAAGGAACTCCTTATGAAAAAGGGAAATTTAAACTCGAAATCAAATTTGGGCGGAATTATCCTTATTCCCCACCTTTTGTACGACTGCATACACCGATTTGGCATCCTAATTTCTGGCCAAAACCGACCGAATATACTGGAAAACGAAATATCTGTCTAGGACTTATTGATCCTGATTTAATAGGAAAATCTCAAGGCTGGTCACCCTCTAAGAATATTACGACTGTTATATACTCCATTTTGGCAATGTTCAACGTTGATGCAGCATATACAAATCCTCATGACGTTTTTAATAAAAAAGCTGCAACTGAATTTTTACAAAATCGTAAAAAATTCATGAAAAAGGCTCACCAACTCACAAAAAAGTATGCTAAACATAAATGGTGAAAAACAACAAATTATGAAATTATAGAACAAGGTGAAATATGAGAATGCCAGAAGACAATAAGACTGATCCTAAGAATGTATTCGAGATGTATTTACGGGATTTAGCATTAAAATTCGATCCTGATGATTTAACTCTTACTTTGAAGTTTCCATCTGTCTCCTCTTTTCCCCTTGATTCAACGAATATTAAAAAAATTCCTAAACAGCTACAAAAGCAATCTGCGCATGTTATTTCATTGACTCCTGAGGAAAATAAACCCTTGAAAACAAAAATGAAAGCTAACAATGTAAAAATTCAACTATCGAATAATGATTGTGAAATCGTAGACCTAGGTCTAGATGATTTGGATCCTGAATCTAACCATCCTCGTGTTAAAGTTCAACTCAAAGCCTATATTCGGATTGCACTTCATTCATTAAAATATGCTAATCCCAACGTTCCTCAATCAAAATGGGTAGAAGTTATCGGATTATTAACTGGTCATATTGAGAAAAAAGATACGCCTTTAGCATGCTTAATCATTACTGATGCTTATCCAATAGGCCATGGGACTAATGTTAATGCTCAAATACAAAACCCTCAAAGTATGGTGAGAGTCTTTAGAGAAACTAGCAAAAAGAAACAAATCATTCTAGGATGGTATCATTCCCACCCTAGCTATGGTAGTTTTATGAGTTCAACGGATCATCAAACCCAGGTTAGATATCAAAGATTAGGTTCAAAAGGATCACAATTAACTGCTCCGGTAGCACTTGTGATTGACCCTACAAAGATTTCTAATCGATCCTATGGATTTAAAATATTCAGATTAAAGAAAGACATGAAAACTTTGGATGAACCACGATTTCAGGTATTGAACTGCCCTCTACAAGGATTACCTGATCTGATAAATACTCTACTGCCTCTTTCAGAGGGTAAAGCAATGTTTTTAGAATATGACCATGATTAGGTTGTGAGATCTATTTGGTTAACAGAAATATATACATTTCAATCACTATCATTGGAATTGTTTTCGTATTACTCACCCTGTTAACTGGACAGCCAACAGAAGTAGCATTAACTATTTCATACTTTGTAGGGGTATTATTCGTAGTAATTAAACTACTTGAAGAATGGCGATATTATCGTTCATATAATGCCCCATTCGCATCGGCTATTTTCATTCTTTTACCCTCATTAATCGCTATAAGCGGAAGTGTAATTGCTAACGTTGCTTCACTTGATGAAAGCAGCCTATTACAAAATTATCTTGTAAATATGGATCTCAACCTAGAAATTTTTAGTATCGGAAGTTTTTTTCTGTACTTTAATCTCTTTGGATTGATCTTCGTTCTTCCTTTTTTTATTATGCTTCTTATTTTACTTCGCAGGTACTATTCTGGTCGTTATCCTAGTATTTTTATTTTTAGAAAAAGATTCACCTCTGATACATTACTTCTGTATAATTGTATAATGTTTCTAATATTAGCTTATTTTTGGTTGGATAGCCGTGTTGTTGAACTTAGTGGATTGAGTTTCATTGTTATTAGCACAATTTTTTTCATCCAATATTACCTACTAAAAGTAATGATAGTACCCCTTAGGCGAGTGTCTGGTATAGGAAGAAGTAATGTTAATTCTCGTAGAACTTCAGTTTCAAATTCCAATACATCAGCAGTTACCCCAACAGTATCTTGGAACAGACCATCATCTTCTACTATGAGTTCTCGAAACATAACTTCTCCTACAAGAAATGCTAATAGAATTAATGCATCTAGTAGAAACTCTGTTAGAGTTTCACCAGCAGTAAATGCATCTAGACCGAGATCTATAACAAAAATGTCACCAGCTGTTGTAGCAAGTTTAACCCCTCTTGGTCAGAATCTAACTGAG
>JAUUVJ010000419.1 GCA_030589605.1 Candidatus Hodarchaeota archaeon
CGGTATTGCGTTGAAAGGTACTATTCGGATAACGAGAAGTGATATAGCTAAACATAAAAAATTCTGAGAATAAATCTCGAATAGTTAATGAATCCCGATTAGATAGAACCCAAAAATCGGATAATTCCCCAAGATATGATTTTAAGGTAGACCAATCAATCTTATTCATCCCTTTCCCATATAAATTGCCTTTTTTTCCGATATCATAATAAGGAGGATCGAGATACCAAAATAGTTCTTGATCGGTAACAGTTGTAGTTTGTCGTTTAAAAACTTCAGAATAGTCCAAATTGGTAATTTCTACTGGTCTGTGATTAAATATCTTATTAATTAACTTTAGTTTATCGGGTTTAGTAATATACCAATTGGAATGAGCTTTTTGAAAGCTATATCCTCCTCCAGCCCCATTTGGAGAACAATTCAGAATTATTAACTTTTTTATTGCTTTATCTAAAAGTGAACTCGACACTTTTTTTTTCCATTGGTAATAATCTTCACGTTCAATGAGTGGAAGGACACTAATATATTCATTTAATTCCTTTAGAAGGTCGGAATCTTGAATACATTTGAGTAATGCAAAAATTTCAGGATCTTTATCATTCAACCAAGCTTGTTCAACCTTAGATGAAATCTGAATAAAAAAATTGGCCAATCCACAGAATGGTTCAATTAAAAAGGGGATTTTAGGTGGGATTAAAGAAAATAAAGACTTATGCTTATTCGTATTGTTTTTAGCACCTGGATAACTAGCTATAGTTAAGTTTGAAGGAATTCGCATATCGAAAACCATTAGAGGATGGCTCTTCATTGTTTTTAAAACAATCACTCCAAAAAAGAAGACATTTTTTTACTGTATTTCTCTTTTCTTATGCACCAACTATTCATAAGCTAGATTGTTGGTTAAGTGACAAAATACCAAAAAATAAACATCGAACATTAGTAAAAAACGAAGAAGCAACATCAAATAAATACAGGAAAAAATTAGTTTTCTTTATAGTGAACAGTAGCAGGGCAACCTTTACAATTATGCTTTTCTCTTAAAAGACAGGTTTCACAATTAGCCCCACATGGTGTTATTGTTTTCTTCTCTACAGGAATCTTTAAATCGAGTTTTTCAGGATAGACTATGTTTTCAACCAAGATAACTTGGGCATTTTTAAGGCCAGTTGCTATAGGTTCATCCTCGGGATATTTTAACCACCATTTTTTGTTATCAGGTACAATGAAAATAGAGTAAATCTTATTTTCAGAAGTCCCTGAAGAAATAAGATAAGGACAATTTTTCATTTTTTTGGCATATTTCAGAGCTTCTTCCTTTGAGGTGTGTTCACCAATAATAATTCCACAAATGATCTTATCCACAATAATCACGCTTTAGAATTCACTTTTTTGATATATTGAATAGATTTCAATCGATGAATCAATGAGAAAATCAATAAAATCATCAACTAGTCCTTCGTTTTGAAAGAATAAAAATCAAATGCTTACAAATTTGAAAGTTTTTCAGAAAATTATCTTACATTGCATTTTAAGAAAACTTCGTATGAAAGAACTATTTGACGAAGTTTTCTTTATTTTTCATTTATATAGGCTTTTTCGGTTGTGTCGGGAAACTACGTTGTACAGCCTAGCAAAGTACCTATTATGAATATAATATACCTACTCTTAAATCAAATATTCCATCATAATGTCATAATTCATGATCAATAATTATACAGACAAGATATAATCACTAAGAACAATTCCTCTCTTCGTACAAACATTATTAAAAGATTGAATTGGAAAAATTATCCATGCCTGAATACGATTTTACGAGAGGTACGCTAATTTTATTGATTGCTACAGTAATACTGGTTATTGACTTGATTATAAACATCGTGGTTCTTCCAGGAGGTCCTGGCACTTTTTTCGCTTTCTTCGCTGTTATTTTTTCAGCTATTGCAACGTATGCTGCGGCTACTGACATGGATATGGCTATTTTCGACTCTATTCCTGTGTTCGAGTATTTAACCTCACAATATTTGGGTGAATCATCAGCTGCATTAACTTGGGGTATCATGGCAACGTTTGTTATTACCTTTGATGTTCTAATCTGGATTCTTGCATTATTAAGCTTAGGATCGGATTTCGAGGACATATGGTATATTGCCTTGACATTATCCTTAATTGGTGGAGGGTTAGCTCTCTTTGGGAGTATTGTAGCAAAAAGAGAATGGGATATGTGACTTTTTAAAAGACTTCTTCGATATAAGTGTCTTCAAATGGTGCTTTCATACGAAGTTTTCTATATTTTTCATTTATCAATAATTATGGCATATATCGTTAGTTGATGGATAATTTGTTACGAACATAAGTTTCATATTGGTTGTGGGAGAAGTAACGCTTTAATAACTATTAATATTTTTAAACTAGCACTTCTAAATCTTTAGAAAGGAGGATCTTTATGCCTTTAGGTGGAAATATTGAACTCAAATTTGGTGTAGTGCTGTTTTCAGCACACTATTTACCATTTCAAGAAACTATTAAGAATAGTCAGTTTGTAGAAAAACTTGGGTATGATTCTATATGGATGGGAGACCATTTCTATAATCGGGTTAATCCAAAAGATCCATGGTTCGAACCATGGACAACTCTTGCCGCACTTGCAACTAAGACTACTAGAATCCGGTTAGGTACCTTAGTTACCAATTTTATATACAGAAATCCTGTTCTAGTAGCCCAGCAGGCGCTAACAGTTGAACACATATCCAATGGTCGCTTAGAGCTAGGTTTGGGCACAGGAGTATATCAAGAAGACCATACAATGGCAGGTATTGACTACTGGCCTCCTAAGGAACGTGTTCAACGATTTCATGAAGGTGTTCAAATTGTTGACCTGATGCTTCGGAACCCGATCACATCATTTCAGGGAAAATACTATCGTGTTGACCAAGCGGTCTGTAATCCATCTCCAATCCAAGATCCTCGTCCCCCTTTCACAATTGCTGCTTTTGGGAAAAAAATGATGAGGATTGCAGCGGAATTTGCAGATAGCTGGAACACATTAGCACGCAGTACAGAAAATTTACGCGCTGGCACATCTCCTACTGCCGAGGAAGCACTAAATGAAACAAAAAGGCAGAATGAGCAATTGAATCATTACTGTAAATCTTTAGGGCGTAACCCATTAAGTATTAAGCGTTCCCTATTGGTGGGTTGGACACCTGATGCTCCAATTGATTCACTGGACGCCTTCTATGAGTTTGTAGAGAAATATAGTGCAATAGGAATCACTGAATTCATATTCTACTGGCTCACTGATGAGTACCGAGAATTAATTGGTAATCGTATCAGATGTCTTGGTACATCCATGATTGAAAGTATTGCACAGGAAGGGATTCCGAAATATTCGTTGATTTAACTTTGGTTAAGCGACAAAATATCAAAAAGTGAACATCGCAAAATATAGCTTATAATTGTTAAAGCTAGCTTTTGAATAATGAGTTTATTTCAAATTAAATAATTCGTTAAACATTTGTTAAAGAAGTAAAGTAATTAAAAATTAATTAATAAGATGTCGTTGAACGTTGCAGTACTTCGTAACTATGGGAGAAGGTGATAGTCATGAAATCTCGAAGGGGAAAGACTTAAATGTGGAGAAAAGTGATTAGCAGTTATCATGACCAAAATCAAACTACCTCGCTTTCCGCCA
>JAUUVJ010000342.1 GCA_030589605.1 Candidatus Hodarchaeota archaeon
AACTGGAATTGGTTTGGCAATATGCCAAAAAATTGTAGAAAGACATGATGGTAAAATCTGGGTTGAATCTGAATTAGGAAAAGGATCTATTTTTTTCATTGAACTCCCAATTAAGGAGGGTGCAAATAATGACAGTTAAAATTGATGTGAGGCCCCGAAAAATCTTTTTAGTAGAAGATAATGCAGCAGATGTAAGAGCATTGGAAGAGGTTCTTAATTCGTGCGATTTAAGCTATGAGTTGACCATAGCAGAAAACGGAGCTATCGCTAGAGATATGCTCAATCTTGAAGAATCATCTTCAAAGCAATATATACCTGATATAATTTTCCTAGATTTAAATCTACCGAAAAAAAATGGACGAGAATTACTCAAGGAAATAAAACAAAATCACATCTTGAAAAAGATCCCGATTATTGATTTAACAACGTCAAGTAGTGAAGAAGACATCTCCTTGTGCTATGATCTTAATGCAAATTGCTATATTACGAAACCAATGAAACTATCTGAATTCTTCCAGGTAATAAGGAGAACAATTCAATACTGGTGTGAAATAGTAGAGCTACCATCTTTTAACGAATTAGAAATTAAAAAATCTCGAATTTTACTGAAATAGTTGGAATTTTACATGATAATCACTCAAAAAATTGAAAATCTAAAAGTTTTAATGATTGAAGACAGTCCAACTGATGCTAGGTTGATATCTGAATACATTAAACTCTCCAAACTAGTTGAAATCGAGCTATTAGATGCAGATCGGGTCTCAAAAGGAATACAAATGATTTCAAATGAAGATTTCGATGTTTTACTTTTAGACCTTTCATTACCAGATGCAAATAGATTGGAAGCTTTAGAGAAAATAACAGCTTTCACAAAAGATTTACCAATAATAGTGTTAACAGGATTGAAAGATGAAGAAATTGCTATATCTGCTGTCAAAAAGGGAGCTCAAGACTACTTAGTCAAAGGAAATTTTACTAAAGATTCTTTAGTTAGATCAATAATCTATGCAGTAGAACGTAACAAAGCTCAGAAAGAACTGAAAAAGCATAAAATGTTACTAGAATCCGCAATTAATGCAATTAAAGATCCTTTTTACCTAATTGATGTAAAAAATTACCAGATAAAACTTAGTAATTCTGCTACTAGACAAGTTTATGGTGAAATAGAGGAAAAAGTTACATGTTTTGATTTTTTACATAAACGTTCAAAGCAATGTTCTGAAAGTGGAACCCAATGTCCAATTGATAGTGTGAAAAAAACAAAAACTTCCTGTGTAGAAGAGCATTCCCATTTAACTAAAGATGGCAACTCTAGGATATTTGAGTTTCATTCTCATCCAATATTCGACGATGATGGGGATGTAGTGCAAGTAATCGAATATTCATTGGATATTACTGATCGTAAAGAGGCAGAAGAAGCACTAACACAGAGTGAAGAGCAATATAGATCGTTATTTGAAGGTATTCCAATTGGTTTGTACCGAACTACTCCTGAAGGTAACTTTGTCGCAGCAAATCGTGTTTTTCTAGATATGATGGGATATTCATCTCTTAGTGATCTATCAGAACTCAAATCAGATAGATTATCATCCGAATTAGGCTATCCTAGACAACAATTTCAAGAATCATTAGAAAAAGATGGAGAAATTTTACGTTTTGAAAGCCAGATTGAGAGGCATGATGGATCTATTATCTTCTTCCGTGAAAATGCAAAAGCTGTTAAGGATATTGATGGCTCCATTCTTTATTATGAAGGCAGTATTGAAGATATCACTGAGAAAAAGCAGGCAGAGGAGGCTTTAAAGGAAGCTAACACAAATTACATGGCAATATTTGAAAATGCTATGGATGGAATTATTATTTCTCAAGATCATGTTATCAGACTAACAAATCAATCTTATAGTAATATAAGTGGATACTCTAAAGAAGAACTAATAGGAAAAGATATTCTAGACCTTATTGCTCCTGAATCGAAACACTTTATTACTGAAAGGTACCAGCTTAGAATGGCAGGGGAGGATGTTCCCTCAGTATATGATTTTAATATGGAGTGTAAAGATGGTTCTATTAAGGAGGTACAAGGATCGTTCGGTCTTCTAAAATACCAAAATAGGACAGCTATAATCGAAGTAATTCGTGATGTTACTGCTTTTAGGAAGGCAAAAAAGGAATTATTAGCTAGTGAGGAGAAATTCAAAACATTATTCGAGACGAGCCGGGATGCAATTGCTTTTACTTCAGTTAAAGGGGAAATTTTAGATGCTAATCAGGCTACTTTGGATATGCTTGGATTTACTAAGGAAGAAATCATAACACGAAGTACTAGAGATTTTACTCCAAAAAAATGGGAAGCTATAGAAAAAGAAATTATTAGAAATCAAGTCCTTAAAAAGGGATATTCTGAAGTATATGAGAAAGAATTTATTCGAAAAGATGGATCTATTTTTCCAATCGAAACTCGTGTTGGATTAATGAAAGATGAAGTTGGAAAACCTTCACAAATGTTTGGAATTGTGAGGGATATAACTAGTCATAAAGAAGCTGAAGAGACAATACGTCATCGAACTCGTGATTTGGGGGAAAGGGTCAAAGAATTAAATTGTCTCTTTGGTGTTTCAACCGCTACTGAAGATCCTGATAGACCTTTAGAAGATGTTTTTAATCGAATTCTTTATTTAATACCTCCAGCATGGCAATATCCTGAGATTACTTGTGCTAGGATTATTTTTGAGGGAAGAGAATACACAACTGAAGATTTTTGCGATTCAAAATGGAAGCAATCTGCGAATATTACAATTGGCGAAAATCAGGTTGGAATAATCGAAGTTTTTTATCTTGAAGAAAGAAGTGGGATTTATGAAGGACCTTTTCAGAAAGAAGAACGAAACATGATAGAAACTATTGCAGTAGCTATCGGAAAATTCGTCGAGCGCAATCAGACAGCTGAAATACTTGCGGATGAACAAAAAAACTTTCACAGAATTTTAGATTCGATGGAAGATGGAGTTTATATTGTTAATGCTCTGCAGGAAATTGAATTTGTTAATTCTGTCTTTAAAGAAGAGTTTGGTCCTCTTAATGGAAAAAAATGCTTCGAATATTTTCATAATAGAATAGAATCTTGTGCATGGTGTCACAATGAGAAAGTACTTGCAGGTAAGACAGTTCGGTGGGAATGGACTTCTTACAAAAATAGGAAAACCTATGACATAATTAGCACACCTGTGAAAAATCCTGATGGTAGTTTGTCCAAGTTAGAGATTTTCCGTGATATTACAGATCGCAAGATAATGGAGGAAAAAGTTAGAGAGAATGAAGAGAAATTCAGAGGAATTTTTACACAGGCATTTGACGCAATACTTATCCTAGATAAGGTTGGAAGGATTGTGGATGTAAATACGGCAGGATGTAATCTTCTTGAATACGAAAAAGAGCAATTGATAAATCTTACATTACGGGATATCCTTTCTAAGAAAGAATTTGAAAAAATGATTTCTATCATAAAAAGAATCATAGAAGGATACTCTTCACACTTGGGAGAAATTGTGTTCTTTACTAAAAACGGCAATAGAATAACTGCAGAGGGGGGTGGAGCAACAATTGATATTGCAGGGGAACGCTTCATAGTAACAAGCTTCCGAGATATCACCGAACGTATCCGCTGGGAAGAGGAGATGAAAAATCGTTTGATGAAATTTAATATTGAAGATGGTAATGTCTATCTCGTAAAAGAAAATACACCAATTTTTTCATTAAATGTATTCAACGATCTAATCACAGTTGGATATAGAGGACATTTAGTGTCTAGAACTCCCAAAAAAGATCTTAACACATCAGAAAAACAGAAATTTGACTATTTTTGGGTAGCAGAGAAAAATAATGAAAAAACTGCTTTATTTGATGCAATTGAAGAGTTGATAGACAATAAATCTCGTAGAAATACGATTCTAATAGATAGACTTGATTATTTCATTTCAAACTACGGTTTCCAGGAAACAATTCAATTTATCTATCGCATTCGAGAAATAGCATATCTCAAAAATTTAGTCGTTTTACTATCTTTAGATCCAACCATTTTGAATGAAAAAGAGATTAATCTACTAGAAAAAGAAACACTGGAAATTACTCCTCGATTTATGGCTAAGATCCCAGAAGAATTCCTCGAAATTCTACGTTATGTATACAAAATGAATAATCTGGGAGCTAAACCGTCTTATACAGAAGTACGTGATGAATTGGATATTAGTCGTCCAACAGTTAGTAAAAGAATTAAGCAGATGCTAGCTACTGGCTATATGCATGAATACACTAAAGGTAATCGTAAAATACTTGAACTTTCTCAGAAAGGAAGAACACTATTTATGTTTTGAAATGCTAGTATTTTTTTAATTTTCCTTTTTTTCTAGTCTTTTTGACATATTCTTATTTGTAAGGCTAGCAAAGCAAGATCTATAATATACCTGAAACAAGAAACAGGTGGTTTTAAAGTGAGTATTATAAATATAAAAAAACAAAAAGTAATTTTTTTCTTATGTTTCATGATCTTTGTTTCAATGATTACACAAACAGCTGCCTATCAAACACCGATTATTGAGGTGGATTCAAACAATTATGATGTGAATGTTATTGTAGGAGATGTTAGAACTTATATAATAGCTCATGCGCACACTGATGAAATGTGTCAACTGTCAAAATTAATTAAAAATTAATAATTAAAATGCAATTAAAAGGTTGATAACGCAGACCAATACAGATTTTAGAAACCCCCAATGCTATTTTTAAGTTCAAAAAAGGAAAAAACAGTTAATTTCATCAGGACACTTAGCTAATTTCTTAAAAATTATCCACAAACCTCAAGTATTATTCAGAAAGAATAATAAGAACAAAATCATTGAATTTACATAGTTTTTCCTTTTTCTTTCTAAATTCTTATTTTAAATAAAACATTTGTTCACCTATGGAAATGAATGTCAAAAAGTTGTGGAAGGCTAAAAAAAGAGATATTGACCT
>JAUUVJ010000389.1 GCA_030589605.1 Candidatus Hodarchaeota archaeon
ATTCCAAAGAAAAACAAGTCATTGAGTATGCCCTTCAAGCTCGTGCTCTTGTTCAAGCTGCTGGAAGAGATTAAGAATCAAGGACTAGCCGTATGGAAAACGAGTATTTTGAGAAAATACTATCGTCAGTTGGCTTTAGGAGCATAAAGTAAGAGAAATGTCTTATTATCAGAAACATTCAAGTAGAGTTAGTTTCAGCTAATAGTCTTGTCACTTCTTTCAATCGGTTTTTGATACTTGTATGACTCGTAGGAAAGTCTTTTTCTGTATAAATCATTAGAACTTGAGAGAACCTTAGATTCTTTCGTAACGGACATTTTTAATTTTAAAAAGATCAATCATGTGACAACAGTAAATCGAGAAAAAATTTAAACTAAATTTGTCAATTTCAAGGCAAGGGATAATTAATAAGTAGGTCATGTGATAGAGTAAAACATTTAAAAAAAGAAGTAATAGCTTTATTTGATCCTGAAGAGATAAAAATATCAAACGATGGAAAAATACTGATTCACGTTAAATCACTTAAGAAGAAGATATTGAAGGATCTAGAAAAATTAAGAAGGATTGATTTAGTAAAATATTCAAAGAACCTAAGGATTCAAGTTAATGATATGAAATCACTATTTAATGACGCGGGACTTACTGTAAACGAAGATGATGTATTAACATACAATTCTCTATGGTATAAAACAGAATTAAAAAGCAGGTTACTTCGTGAGGGTAGAATAATATTTTCTACAGAAATAGGGGATTCTGATTTTCTCAAGGAAATTATTTTAGAATTACAAACCAAAGGGATGTTTACACAAGATAGGAAAATTTTCATTACAAACGACTTAATTGTTAATGGAGTAAGAGAGGCTGAGAAATATCTAGATGGTATCAGTTTCATTGAAATTTCACGTCAGTGGGGAATTCCCGTTAAGTATGTTCGAGATCTCTTAGATATTGCTATAAAGGATAAGATTATCCAAGGAAAGATTAACAGAAGAGAGAAACGTTACTATAATAACCAAATTGCATCAATTCAATCAACTAAAAAAGAAATGAAGACATTTGAAGAGATTTCCACACCCTTTTTCTGTCAAGTGTGTGAAGCTAAAAGGCCTAGCACAAAAAAGCGTTTACAATGTCACAAATGTAGTAGATTTGTATGCGAGGATTGCTTTAGGGCAATGCGAGAAGTTGGAAAGACCAATTGTCCAATGTGTGGAAAAGGTAATTTAGTTACCTCAACAAAATAGTATTAGTGGAATTGACAAAAGGATAATGTTGTTTAAGAATAATATCCACTTGTCTTAATAAAAAAAGGGAAAAAAAGCATTTGTCTTTTGTCAAAGACTTGCAATTGTACCGATGAGAAACATGTTTTATAGAAGCTAATTCTTAGAAAAATTGAATTATCTCGACTGATATTCCTGTTTTTTGTGCCAATCTTAATAGTGATAATTTTTCTTTACCATAAACCAGTTCTAATTCGCCTATTGTCTTTAAAATTAATCCTGTTAAGTCCTCAGGGATTGTTAACTCCTATGCCTGTTTCTGCGATGGTACTTTTGGTTCAACATGCATAGATGATACCTGAGACCTTTTTCTTATTGCTTTCTTTATCTCAATAGGTAAATCTGCAAACCACTCATAAGGAGAATCACAATAGGCACATTCAACCTTTCCTACATCGATTGATTCTTTTATCGAATCAATACAGTAGCTTCTCCCACATTCAGGACATTTTGCATTCGCTTTTAGTTCATTATGACTTGTTTCACACAGTCCACAGTAATATTTTCCCATTTATCTTCACCTAGAACTAATTACCTTTTGTCTTTTTGTCTTCAGTAATTTTGTCAACGATTTTTTCTATTGGTATTTTTTTGATCTCTATAAATTCCTTATAATCCTTTTCAATTTTTTCTTTCACTTCCAATGAATATCCGCAGTAATCACAGAAATCCTTCTTTTTAGGTATTCTTACATAATCAATATGACATTTTTCACAATTTTTCGGGAGGAACATTAATGATCCATCACAATATGGTCAAAATGGTCTTCCTACTTCTCCTAGCTCTTTGTAATGTTCCCAACACAGTTCTCGGTAACACTTTTCGCATTTCAGGAATTTTTCTGATACTAAGTCATCCCCACATACTTGGCATCCAATTTTTATCTTTATTCTTCTGGGGATAGGGTGTGGACAGAATATTCTTGATAAAGGTAAAGAATGTGATTTATCAAATTAAGCTTATTCACTCTAATATATTACCTGTAACTCTTAGATTCAAATTCTGAAATCAATAGCTTTTAAAAAGTTATAATTCAAAAATTTCTCAAATTAATTTTAAAATTTAATTGGAATTATAAAATAGACTTAATAAAGAACTGTAAAAAGAAGTAATGAACAAATAGGAGTTCATTGTTTAAATTGCTTTTTTTTGTGGGGAATTATATTATGGAAAAAATTGTTAAAAAAGCCAATTCAAAATTCAAAAGTATCAAGAAATTCATTAGAGAGAATAAAAAGTACTCATCAATAATATTTCTGTTTTTTATCTTTACTATGAAGACAAAGTTTTAATTAAATCTAAAATTTAATTCTTTTATAAATTGAAAAATAAGGTTGAATAAATAAATGAATTCATACAAAAACTTAAGAGATCAGTTTGATTTTGATAATCTTTTAGAGCTTTCTCCACCATTAATAGGGGAAGATTATGAGTTTAAGATCCAGAATATTCCCGCATTGGTTGATAAATATGAGATTTTACATGATGAAATTTCATTCGTTGAAAACTCCTCTATATTAACTAGAGGATATTATATTGGGGAACATAGGAAAAAACAAACGATACTAAAGTTTAATTTAGTTTTCTGTTGGACTGGGTTTAAACAAGCCTTAAATTATCTATTTGACTTTTGTGAATCTTTTCAACGTCCTATTCCAATTTCAACTGTTTTTTCTATTACGAAAAAACATAAAATTGGTGCTTTTGGACTATCTTGGTCTTGGGATAACGAAGACATTATTTGTGCTGTTAGGAATAATGTTGTTTTTACTCTGAAAGTTTCTGAAGCTCGTTTAGGTATTGATACAGCTCTTGGTATTGATCGTGGATTATCCGAATTACGAACAACTTCAGAGTATCGAGAGGAAGAAGATAGTTCATTATCCTCCATTAAAAAGAAGATAGAAGGAAGTTCTATTCCTGCAGGAGGAAGTATTACACTAGGAGATTTTCCAACAGAAGATATTAATTATTTTTTTGTTACTACAAGCGGTTCTATGAATCTTATTCCAGCTTCTAACAATACTTGGTATTATCGTGCTGGATTAGAAAAAGGAAATCAGAAATTAACACTCTTTTATGTTGGTTCAGGTATTCTACTCAAAAAGGAAAGTATAAAATTCAAAATAATCTAAAACAGGTGAGTTAAATGTCTTTAGAACTAGATTCAATAATATTTAATCATGATTTTACTAATGTTACTACCTCTGCATTTAATATTCGTAGAAATCGGAATTTTGAAATTCATCCTACTCCTATCCCAGAATATGACAAAAATATACCTAAGACACCGACAGAGTCATGTGCAGCTTATTCTATCAATGATACAAAGGAGCAAAATGTTTTTACAACAGTAACCTTTAGTTTAACAACTGCTTTTCCTATTCAGAAAGTTTTTGAAGTAAAAGCCACTGGAGGAGGAATTATGGGAAAACTGAAGCCACAAAATGTGGTTTTTGATGCTGGTATGACTTCTTATTCAGTTGATTTTCGGTTAAAATACCGTAAATGGGAACATATAGATCGTAAAATTATTACATGGCAATGGCTTTATCGTGAGGAGGGTAGCGATATATGGGAGCGATTAGCTATAACATCCCATTGTATTTATCTTGTTCTTGATATACCTTCTTCTCCTTGGACACAAGCATACGGAGATAATTGTAATCCATGGACTAATCTGCTAGATGTCTGTTGTTCTCTTGCAATGAATAGTAGAAAACCTGCTGTCGCTGCACTAAAAATTGTGAAAGCAATATACCAAAATTATTTACTTCGTTATGATATTCGTTCTGGGGCTCCTCGTTATGAATATGTCTATACAGGTTATACTTTTAATCTCACTAATTGGATTGATTATGTTTTAAAAGGCAATCCTCCCTCACCTACCTTTTGTACTGGTGATTTAGAAGAATGGCCTGACAAATGGATTGTAAACTGTTATGATTGCGGTGCTTCCGTTGGTTTGAGTTCTATAGTATTAGGAGGGCATTTA
>JAUUVJ010000100.1 GCA_030589605.1 Candidatus Hodarchaeota archaeon
AATGATAGAACTATTTAAGACAGCTCATTATTCGATGATTATTCCAGGGTTGGTGAAGAGAGATGAGGTTGGAGAAAAGCTTTCTTAAGTATTGTCTGCTTGGTTGGGATTATTGGGATTCACCATTTAAAGGTGTGAAGGGTGTAGGAAAGCAAAAAGCCCAAAAACTTCTTTCAGTGTACAGTTCTGTTAGAGAAGTAGTAGATTCTGGTCTTAATGGTCTTACACAAATCAAAGGCATTCACCATGAACTCGCTGACAGAATAATCAAACAATTAAGAAAAATGGAGAAAAGGAAATTTGGCTACGAGAGCTACAAGTATTTCGCGTATGCAATTGTTGCTGAAGGAAGGATAAGAAATTTTACAGCAGAGGAGCAAAAACAATTAATATGAGTGTATATCGAGGGAAGTACAAGGAGGGTAATTAGAGATATTGAAAACTCCAGCAAGGAATGGCCAAAAGAATATGAGAGTAGGAGTCAAATAGAGATAGAAAATGCAAAGCAGGTCAAAGAAGGATTGTTAAAAAAGGTAAGCAACTTAAATGAATCAGAACTAAAGGACGTGGTTGCTTACTGGATTTTACCTTATTATCATTCTTTTAAGAAAGTTGAAGCTTCTCCTAAGAAAAGAGGAGATAAAGACCTTTTAGATTTGGCAGGAATTGTTAACACTACTAATACTCTTAAACTTCTTTCTCCTCTTTATAAATGTTATAACAGATATTATCAATGGCGTAGGTATGGTGCAGTTTGGAAGAAGAAAAGGAGCGAAATTATTAGACAACGAAAAAAATGTGAGAAATGTGGTTCAAAGAAAAAACTAGAAGTACACCACATACAAGATCTAATTTCAGAGAATCCTGAAGATTTACAAGTTTTGTGTAGGAAACATCACCTAAAGGTTACGGCTGAAAGGACAAAAATTCTTAGTCGAACATGGAGATGTGAAATATGTGGTATACCTGCTCATAAAAGGTACTTAAGAGTATTTTCTGTGAAAAATCTAAGTTCAGAAGAACCACAAGATAAAGTTTTATGTAAGGAATGTTACCTAAAGGTTACGGCCAAAAGGAGGAACACTTAGCAAACACAGTAGATTTTCAACCTATTTTCGAAATATTTCATTACCTAAAATGAGTTAAAAGCAAGTCTCAAAGAAAATAGATCTTGAAAAAAGAAAGAAACACCCAAGAACAGTTACTATGAAGATAGCTGCTTCACTAAGAAGTAATTGCATGAAAAGCTTGCTTGAATCAAATTGTGATGTAATGTTGCACTGAGAAAATATTATGTAACAGAAAAAACTCTCTCACTCACTCGATTGATTTCTGATCTAAGAAAAGGATTTAGTAAATCAAGAGTTATCCTGCGTGTGTCTCTCTCGTGCGGTATATATATTTATCTTATTATTGACAAGTAGTTATTTCCTGTCTTTAACAGCTCTCTCTTTTCCATACGGTTACGTGCGATTGCAAACAATCTATTTAATTCAAACATTCAGAAAACATAGACTCATACAATGCATAAAATTTTTGGGTGTAACTGGAGAAGGAGTTTAGGGTGGAAAGAAAACAAAACCAAGAAATTACTGATAACCTCCAATTGAAAAATCAAGATATAAGATCACTCCCAACGGTGACTAAAACCAGAATACCCAAACTGAGAATTTCTCTCCTGTAGATTCATTTCTTATAAATTAAACTAGCAGTTTCTTTTCTATTTTTTTCTTTAAGATTCTAGTGGAAATTTCTTTTTAAAATTATTCTTTAGTACCTCTTCTATTTCTTCGATTGTTTCTGAAAGGTAGTTCAAGGATGTGATTAAAATTGGTGTTAATGGATAGGTTGAAGGTATTGCTGATTGAAATAAATAGAAAATGGCGTGAGGATATTTGATTAGATCATCTTCAAATTCAAGGGGATTCCCTACCATAAAATTAATTTCATTTCCAAAAACTAAAATAGGAATTACAATTGTTAATAGGTTTTTTCGGGATTTCTTAGTCAGTGCCTCTAATTCATTTTGTCTTTCTACAAAGAATCCACTCGTTATTTGTTCACAGTATTCTCGCAGATTTTGATTGTTTCTCTTAATTTCGTTTTTATTTTCTTTTTCAGTTTTGCCAAAAAATATCAAATGACGGCATATAGGGAAAGGAGGTTCAAAGATTTCTAAATCACCTAAGATGAATAAATTAGAAAAAGCAGCTAACTTTGATACAGTGTTTTTAATACCTGATTGGGAACTTTTTTGCTTTGCTGTGAATCCCACAAGAATTTTTTCAGAATAGGTTTTATGAAATTTAACATCTCCAAGAAAGCGAATGAAAAGATTTGCTTTAATCCCTCCAATAATAAAATGAAAAGATTTAACTGCCCCTATATCTAACTCTCTGATAACATCTACATCTTTTGAAGGGTCATAATCTTTGTAATAATGAGTGGAAGCCATATAATCCAGCTTATCGAATTCATCTAACACCATATACTCGGTTGTTTGAGTTAAATGCTTTACTTTCTCTTTTATCATCTTATAAGATTTTTCAAGATCAGGACTCATAAGAGACCTCCTAATTCCAATTCAGGCTGACGTTGATATTATTTTCTAACCAGTCAACATATCTTAATATTGAATATGAGTATTAAAACTAGTAAATCAGGATTATCTTCTGTAAATTTAATATTCTTGTATCTAAAAGATATTATTCCCATTAGCTCATTTTACTCCTAAAGGTTCTATTAGAACTCTGTCTAATTTTAAATATCAGCTCAATATCATCTTGTTCAACTATTTTTGTACTAAAATCACCGAGAAAAAAAGGTGGAGTGTTTTCTAGAAGTAATTCCTGATAAATTCTTTTAAATTCTCTCAAACCTAGCATCCAGTTTAATAAGTGTATTACGTGTTCTCTTCCAGCTTCTTTTTGCGGAGGATGGGGTAAAAACAGTTTCCTTCTCATTAAAAAAATGCATAGAAGGCTTAATTGGTTCAGTGTTTCACATCTAGCTAAATCCCATCTCTTATCTACTTGTCCTTTTTTCAACCAAGAATGGAATTTAAACAAGCTAGTATCTTTGTGAGGATCAAATTGCAGCTTATCTTCCAGATTATATCCAGAAAAGATCTGTTTAAGAGTTCTCTTTATCTTTTCATTATGTTCTGGGTAGTTTAATATCCTTAGGCTAATAATAACATCATTCAGAGAAAGTTTTCCCCGTATCATATAATGTGGAATCTTCGCTATATTCCCTATTTCTTCTAATCCATCAAAGCAATCAATAAGTACCTTATCTAAACTCGATATAGGGCATTCAAAGACAATAACCATCCAATTGTCACCTAATGTCGTATCTGGTATTTCGGTCATAGTATTTCACCAAGAGTGTGAGTCGTTCAACCCTTTCGCAATCTAATCAAGCGTAAAAATCTTTGTATGAAGTTTTCTGGTAAAGGTGGTATATTTTCAGGATCATATATTTTACTAAGTGGTTTTTCCTTCTTGTAGATATACTTGCATTTAGGATATGCTGCACAAGCAATGAATGAACTCCTACTCCTTTTACCTTTTCTTCTAACCAACGGATGTCCCCAAGGACATTTATGATGTATAGCCCGTTTTTGAAGTGATCGGATTTTTTTCTCGAGGTTCTTTTCCCAATTGCTCGTTCTAAGGGTTTTACTCTCCTTCATTACTCCGTGATTCTCTTGATAAAGCATGATTGTCCGAATTGCATCTCTTCCAGCAGGTCTAGAAACACTACTCTTTTGTCGAATAGATGAGTAGATCCAAATGGAAAGTTCATTGCCTAAGAGGATACGATAAACGATTTCTGAAGTGCCACGAGGGCTTATTTGTCCTGCATTAAACTTGGTCATAAACTTGTCAAATTCTGCATGATTTATCCTGACATAATCCCTGCTCAAAGAATAGTCCCTCTATTGATAATTAACCGTTTTAAACTATAATTAATACTTAAATCTACTTTTTAAAAACCTAACACTTATGCTACTGTGTCATTTTTTTTGTTTATTTCGGAAATCTAGATATGTAAGAGCCATTTTATCAAAATTATTAGGAATTTTCTCGATTTTCTCACCTAGTCTCTCTTTAGTTTTGATTTTTATAAGCATCTCTCAATTCCTTATCTCGATGATGAATAATGATATTAGAGTTTGACGATTACGAAGAGTTCCAAGAATTCGCTCGTAATTACTCCAAAGAACGCTATCGATTGTACTTTGAGTCTAAAACATCACATTGGATCTTAAGGCCAAAAAAATCATCCAAAAATTTAGATACAGCCATTTTCACAGGTGATGCCCCAGAGGAACTCGTTATGTTCTTGGAAAAGCAATTTGATGATGCGATTAGAGTTAAGGAATTTCTTCACACAAGAGAATAAATGATGCCCTTTATAAGAACCCAAGAGTTTAGTGAAATGCCCCCCTACTACTAGTAGTATTACTATACTCTTATCCTCTTTTTCTAAATGTAAGTTGATACGATAATATTTCATAGATAGAAGCAAACATTAAAAATAATGGTTATTCAAAAGTAGGCTAAAAGCCACATTTCAAATATAATATAACTATTCAATTCCTTTTGAGCTAAAACACCTACTAATTCTAATACTATCACTCTTAATAGCCATAAAGATATGTAAGGAGTAAGAATTATGCTTGGAATAAGAAATTGTTTGTACTAATTGGAAATGAGGGAACAATAATTAGTCAAATCAAACTTAAGAAAGAACTTTTAAAGAAAATGTGTAAAAAATGTGGTGCTAAATGTTGTAAACCCACGCTAATATCCATCCCATCCCACATAAACCTGTGTCAAGGAGATTTCACGAATCTATTCGAACAAGGATATTGGGGATGCTTAGGAATTTCTCCAACACGAAATATCCTTTCATTTATTATTAGACCTCATTTGTTCGGGCATTGCCCTTTTTTAGATTATGATACATGTGAATGTATGATTTATGAGAATAGACCTTTAGTATGTCGCAACTTCCCTTTTGATCCACTGAATCGATTAGAAATGGAACAATTTTGCTTATTAGCTAAGAATCTAGGGGAAAAAAAAATTCAAACTATAAGAAATAAGCTCTTAATTAAATATAATACATTCAAGAGTCAGCAAGAACGAGAAAGAAAGGATTATATGGATCAGACTTTGTTTCATACCCAATTTACGCCAATGATTAATCAGATCATCTTATCTAGTAAATTTATAACAGATAATCAAGGAACATACGTAATATTTGGAGATTACTCAAAAAGTCATCTTGTTGAAGCTTTATTAGGAATGATTGGTGAATACTCTAAATTCTTCAAACAAAAGCAAGTTATGTTCAGTATAATGATCCTAAATCATAATTACAGGCCTGTTTATCTTTTACGTGGAATATATGGATCGAAAGAGACATTCACTGAAACTCAATTGATGGAAATTTTAGATCAGAAAGGAAATGAATATTTCCACAATGTGTTTGATGGATCAGCGCTTGAAGGTATAATATTCGAGAAAGAAATTGAAGAAGGTATAGAAAAATGGAAAAAAACATGGGAAGAACAAAAGCAAGCTTTTTCTAAATTTCCTTTTCGAGTAAAAAATAGAAAGAACGATTAAAAAGAGATAGAACTGCATTCTGATTATAACATGAAGTATTTGGAGCAAGAAATATGCCTGTAAGGGAAAATCCTTCGATAGAGCTGTTTAACAAGGCTCGAAAACACGCGTTTTCAGTCTTAAATAAGTATGAAGATTACGAGAAATCAAAATTCTTCTTAAGAGATCCAAGATATACCAAATTATCTCCTGCCTCAAAATCAGGATTATTGGCTGAACTTCTTTTTTATTTTAAATATAAGAAAGATTTAAGACTTACTCCTGCGTTGGATTGTGGAGATAAAACAGATTTTATAGGAGAAATCGAGAATCATCTATCTAGAATAGATGTAACAACTAATCTGAGATATAAGAAGTCAAAAGACTATCAAGATTTTATTCAAGACGATTGGGCGTTTTGGTTGGTGAATGTGGACATTAAATCCGATCCAATAGAGCCCCCTATTACTTTCATTCCTTTACATTTCCCATCTTGTGATGTGTGCAATAAAGCTTCTATCTTTAATCTGGTGTATCTAAAACAAGATCTCCATTCGACCTATATCGATCATTTTACTATTATGATCCTCTGTCCTTATTGTCTTACCTTTGAAAGAGGGCCAAAGTATGAATGGGATATTCAATCTTTTTTTTCAAACACTGAAGTCCCACATAAACTAATGTATAAGGTCTTTTTCTTTAAATTGAAAGTTGCTTGTGTAAGAACGTCGGCCATATTACCGAGGTTAAAAAATACCATTGGATCAGAAATGAACCATGTTTTATCTGCCAGAACATGCTGGAGTGAGGGGCGATGTCTATAGTTCTGCCAGATGATTTTTTCTCTTTTTCCTCCTTTTTCGAGTGTAATATTCACTTGTTTTGACATCTGTTCAAAAAAATCAATTGCTGCGAAATAATCAGTGATTTTCATACTTCTGTATTCTCCAATAAGAAATAATTTCTCTCATTGAAAAATTAAAAATCCCCCTTAAATATTCGAAAAATGAAATGAATTTTATTCGACTCGTTCTAAATCAGAAATCTAAGCTAATTCTGAATATTTAAGTTAAAGGCAACAATCATCATTGAACATGGATTAATGTTGTTTCAATCCATCTAATCAGACATTATTTTAGATATTTAATGTTGGAAAATGAATGATGATACAAGGAGTCGTGAATGAAACGGTAGAAAAATATCATACCAACTTGAAGTTACAACAGACCTTAGGGATTGACCTCGTGAAATTCCTGCTGTAGTTTAGAAATAGAAAAAGACTTTTTTTCACTACATACAGACTAAACTAACAATTAAGTAGGTGAATTACTCACACTGTATCTTCAGTACTTCCCAATGATCGAACACATAGCGAGCAAAGCCTAATTGGAGTTTATCAACCAACAGAATACATTCCTCACCAAGAGGGTTATAACACTGTGCAAGAAATATACCGTCTATACGGTATCTATGTGTGAGCAAGGATCAAGTTCGATGAGCCTAGTGGTAATAAAAATTCATTAGACTTCATCTCGGGGGAATTCATCTTGTGTATGACTTTTATTTAAAAGAGCTTGAAAAGAAGACTTTAGATGGATGATGAGACTGAAAAGATATTAAGTAATGAGATAGTTTACTTATTTAAAGAGGATAAATTACATGCTAGTCCTTCAACAAGTGTTTTCACTAGTTAAAAAAAGGTTATTCTTACAATTAGATCCTACCAACTCTGAATTACTCCTTGTATTCCTCTTATCGGTAGCTCTAACACTATTGGTCTTTTTCATTTTCTTTCTAGCGCAATTTAAGCAATTTCCACCAAACAAATACGTTATCCACATACGTGGAGGGAAAATTATTCGCGTTATGGTAGGGGGCCGATTGATCAAAATACACTTTCTTGATAAAATTTATGTTCTACCCAAAAATGTCCAACAAACAGAATTTGAAGTGACCGAGCGGTTTAATCTAACAATAAAAGTACTCTGGCAAATTGAAAAACCACTTGATGTACTTGCTAATACCAATATTCCCTATAATTCAATTGGAATCAACCTGAAAGAAAAAGGAGAAACGTTACTATCTGAGCAATATTTGTTGTTTCCTTATCCCCAAGAATTTATTCAGAACAAAGAGAGAATCCTGAGAGAATTAAAAGCAGCTTTAATCCAAAAAACAGATTCATGGGGGATTACAATTACTGATATAGTTGGTAAGATGGCTTGACGACGAAGTAAAAATGAGGTAAATGCTATCGGGCAAGATAAAGCATATATTGGAAAGTTATCACACTCGGTTTCATATGAAGTATCCCCTGTTTCGGGAAATTCATCTTCAATCCACCCCTCCGTGTCTAAAAATGGATAGGAGGATTTAAGAACTCTTTCAAGGGTAGGAAAATGCTTTAAGGCCAATTTCACAACACACTTCCCAATTCATATACCCGAAATTTTCCTCATCAAACCTCTTTTTCTCCCTTAAAAGAAATGGGGTTTTCTGTGGAATTTTACTAGCAAGGTTAAATATAATTTCCTAATATCATCGACATAAGTCGGAATGAGGAACAAAATTGGCAATTACAAATGAACCGAATTTTAAAAATGAGAATGAATTAAGAGATGGATTGATTAATGAAATAAGAGCTATTTTATCTGATACGAAGAGAATCAATGACTTTTGTATAACAAAAAGTGAACCACTTGATATCTATACCATTATCAGTAAATTAGGAGACCAATTAAGTGTAAAATTCATAGAAGTTAAACATTATTCTCCGCAAAATAATCGGATTGGTTTTTCGGGATTTCAAGTTGACTTGCTAATTAGGAAAGAAGAGGAATTATCCTGGTTAAATCATTGCATTAGTTGGGTATTTGGCGACAAAACTAAACCTCTTGGAACAGAAAGGTTTGTATTATTAGATAATGTTCAGGCCAAGAAATGTGCTGCAAATGGAGTAAAGAGAGGAAAACAAAACAATTTCACAATTAGTAAAATATCAGCAAACCTTGTTTCATGGAGTGATTTATCCCAAAAAATCAAAAACTACTTGCTTGACTCCTAATAAAAATTATTCTTCAATGATCGATTGAATCCTAAAATTCCAGTATTAGTGAAGTAGAACATCCGAACACTTTTTCTAGAAGGACTCTAGTAGTTTGAACATCTTCAATCATTTACCTGCTTTTAAGCAACTCCGAAAAGATTCATTTTTTTCCATTTTTTGAAATTAGATGGTTTTCTTAGTGTATCCATAGTTCAGGGATTAAACTCATCTTAGGGATTGATTCGAAAATTCAGAAATCCAGTAGCTGGTGTAAGAGTTCCTGTTATTGTACGCGTCGATCGCGTTCTAGGTAAAATCGATTCTAGCAATATAATTATGCATACCAATCCTATCAAAAACTTTATATAGAGGATCACCACTTCAGAAACTATATAAATGAAAATAAAACATTTCTAGATGAGGACGAAAAAAATGTCCATAAGAATAGAGATAACTGCTAAGGATTTCCCTACTATCTTGATCCTCCTTAGCGAGGTATCTTTAATACTCGGATTGGTTAATCCAATTTTTATAGCGACAGCAATTTTTCAAATTGTAATAGCTGCAAAAAGAATTTAACTGCTCTCATATAGAATGAGAGAATGAGAATCGGAAAAATAAGGACAGAGTGTCCTACTTTCCACTATAGGCCTATAGGTAGCAGGAAAGCAAGTGTAAATATTACTTTTTTTAAAATAATATTATGCTTGCGATTCCAGCCGCCTAGTAGATCAATCCAATGAAAGGATCCAAATATTAGGATTACTACAATAATTGGGAATTAATTATTAACCATAAATCAAAGATCTAGTAATATTAATATGTAAAAGCTGATGAAAATATGAATCAAATTAATAAGCAAGTCATTTATGATTATTTTAAGTTAGAAGAGGAATTAAGAACCATAACAAATTATATTTATCTAGATTATGAGAATTATAAAACCTATTCCTTTCAAAATGCTAAGTTTCTAGTTAATTGCTGCAACTCATTGATTTCTTTCCTAAAAGCAGTTAGACATGATTCATCTTTTGATCAAATTAATGGAATAGAAAATTTAAGAGAGAAAAAGAACGTAAATATTACCAGTTTTCACAATTTGTTATGTACAGAATTGAAAATGAATGAGAAAAAAGTATGGAGTCTAAAACAACAAAAAAGGTCACGTGTCTTACCAAATAATAAAAGAATTCCAATATATAACTCCTTTTCACCATTTGTATATTGGGAGAAGGAAGGCTCACTTGGTAAATTCTGGAGAACATATAATGATATGAAGCATGATCTCTATACAAAATATAAACATGCTTATTTTAAATATATCCTGGATGCTTTAAGCACTTTTTTCTTATTATTGTGTATTTCAATCCCTACTAGACTAGAATTAGTAGATCAGGGGTTCGCTCTATCGACTACTAGAAATAAAAATACAATAAAACAAGCCCTTAAAAATTTTGAACCAATCAATAGGACAGTGAATATTAGTAAAGCAGTAATACAGACTGATTTTTTTGGATATATCTTTGATTTTGAACCTAGTCCTCAGGAAAACAGAAATGAGAAATTCAAGGAGAAATTCGAAGAAAATGACGCAGGGATTTACTTTGGATTAACAGGTTATTGGATCGGTCTGTAGGTTTAGTTATTTCTCACTCTCTGTTAATCCTCTAATATAGCCTGTGTATAGATGTATCTTGCAGATGAACCCTTTTGCGGCTTTTGGTCGTTTTCTCAAAACAGAAATCGAAAAGACTAAAATTGTCCTATTTCATGCTCTATTCTTCTGCTTCTTCATTTGGGTAGCCCTGAATTGTTGCTGCTTTGGCAAGTCCCATGAAATCTCTCGACATAATTAACTTTTTATTTTTAATAGGTTTAAATACTAATTTTCGATCCTTTGTCACTATTTCGTATCCTTGAGTCTCTTTTGTAGGATTTAACCAAAGAGCAAAAGTCCGATCCACTTCACTAACTTCTGGAAAAAGAAAATTCATAGTTTGATTGTACACGTTCTTTGATGATCCATCAAAACCAAAAATTTTAGTTATGTTTTCTACAAATGAATGAAAATTGTCAAAATTCTCTTTAAAATAATTTAAAGCTCCAAAATATGAATTAATGTTCATAAAAACTCATTAAGAAG
>JAUUVJ010000360.1 GCA_030589605.1 Candidatus Hodarchaeota archaeon
TAGCAGGAAAAATTGCTCATTTAACTCTAGATAAACTAGAAAAACATGTAAAACCAGGTGTACATATTGATAAATTGTACGATCTAGCAGTAAACTTGATATGTCAATCTGAAGGGGTTGATTTAGCTTTTCCACCTAATATTTCGATGAATGAATGTGCAGCACATGATACGGCGGCACCAAACGATAATCGAGTCATTCCAAAAAAAGGACTAGTGACGATTGATATTGGAGCAAATGTTAATGGTTTTCTTTCGGATACTGCTCGTACCTTCAGCACTGATGGAAAATACGCTAAACTTATTAAATCAGCTAACGTAGCTTTAAAGAATGCTATAGATATTATAAAACCAGGTATTAGACTAAATGAAATCGGAGCTATTGTTGAAGATACTATTGAGGGTTATGGGTTTAAACCTATTGCAAATCTGACAGGTCATCAGCTAGAGAGAGGTAATCTTCATGCAGGAATATCTATACCTAGTGTTAAGTCTACTCATTTTGGAAAACGATCTAAAATCAAGAAAGGAATGCTTCTCGCAATCGAACCGTTTAGTACCAATGGCACAGCAGGTTATATCGTAAATTCAGGAAATCCCCTAATATATTCATTAAGCGGAAAACCGAAATCCGATACAGGAAGCATACTAGCAGAAAGATATCAAAAACTTCCATTTTCTTTACGGTCAGCAACATTTCTATTGGAAGAAAGAGGGAAAAAAGTTGATAATCTTGCTGAGATTTTAGACAACGATAATTTTCATTCATACAGTCCACTTGTTGAAAAATCAAAAGGGATGGTAGCTCAAGCAGAACACACAATTTTCGTAACTTCAAATGGTGCAAAAATATTAACTTGAGAATGAAAATCACAATATTCTTTCAAAATTAATCAACTGTCATTGATCTTTTCTTTGATAACATTTCTTAGCTGTGTTTCATAATTAAGGAGAGCTAATGCTGCAAAATATCTAATACTTGGATCTTTTTCGAAATCGGATTTTAATAGTTCACCAAACTCGGATACAATATTACTATCACCGCGCCCTCTATAACCAAGTGCTTGAGCCGCCAGTTCTCTGACAGTATAGATTTTTTCCGTTTTTATTGCATTTATTAATGCAGGAATAATTAATTTGTCATATTCAGAATTAAGACTAAAGTGACCTAAAGCATATGCAGAAGCTGCTCTTACATTGCTTGCAGGATCGTTTTTAAGTATTTCAATCATCTTATTGATCAATGTTTTATCTTGTTGCTCTGTTAAATCTATTTCAGAGGAACTAATAATAGCAGTTAGTAATTCTACTGCTCTTATTCTCCATTCTATGTCATTTTCCAGTTTTAAATAGCTAATAGCTAACTGAATATCATCAACATCATACCAAACAGTCAGAATTTCAAGAAATAGTGGTACTAAGTTTAAGAATTCTTTATCTTCAAGTAAAGAGAATATTTCTCCTTTGTGATTGTATGGATTCAAATTTGCTATTGCCCACGCGGCTTGTCTTTTTACTAGTGCATCTTCATCTTTCAACAATCTATCTAATAAGAATGTGAAGGTAGAATCGACTTTTAAATGCCCCAAAAAGGTACATATAGCTGCTCTGAGTGAAAATGAACTGGACTGAATTAGCATCTCCAAAATAAATGGTAGTTCATTGTTTAAAAAGTTATTATCTTCTCTCAACACAGAAACAAAATGTTCTAATCCTTCTAGTATAATCTCTCTTATAGGAGTTCTATCGCTTTTAAGTATCAAAATCAAACAAGCTGCTGCATCTTGTACTGCATCTATCCGAGTAAGAACAGAAATCATTCCAGCTCTTATTTTGAACTCCTGCTCAGATGATGCGATAACATCACAGATTTTTTTAATCAATTCTTTATCAGGCTTGAGTTGTTCAATTGACCAAGCAGAAGTTGATCGTACATATGAATCTTGATCTTCTAATCCCTTTAATAAGGCCATAACTGCTCGTTGGGATTTCAAATGACCTAATGCCTCAGCAGCAGCTTCCCTAACAGAAAAACTTGGTTCTAATTCTAAAGCTTCCGATAAATCAGGTAATGCTTCAAACGAAGACATCGCACCAAGAGAAAGTGCACATGCTGCCCGGACATCAGGAATACCATCAAAGCGTAATTTGTTAATAAGAAGATTTGACAGCTCAACAACTTGCCATGTACCGAGAATTTCAACACAACGTTTTCTCAAAAAAGGATTATGATCAGTTTCAATTATCAATTCCAATAAATCAATCACTTGTTGATTCTTTATTTCACTTAGTGCTTCTAAACAAATCCCTCTCAACTCAGGTGGTTCATAAGTTATTGCCAATACGTCCATAAGCATGTTCTGCAGATTATCAGGAAGACTAAGGTTTTTTCTTACTAGGTTATGGATACCCACGAAAATAGATTTTCTTATGTTGTTATCAAATCTGTAAGTTTTTATTTTTTCCAGAAAAATTTCCTCTGCTAATAGTACTGAGCAATATCCAATCAATTTTAAACTATAAAGAAGATGATTCTCTTTTTCAATCATTCTTTCTAGAATTATGGATACATTCTTTAATTCTACTTCCTTTGAAACTGACTGGAGCGCTAGAGAAAGTGTAGAAAAAAGTTTTTCAAGCGAAGACTTATCAGTTTCAACTTCAAACCATTCTATTAATTCTTCGATTATCTCTGATTTGTTTGGGTACTCTTGAAGACTTAATGCTATAATATCTCTTACTTCAGGATTGGATGATTTAGATAGTCTCATAAGTTTATTTATATTTCTTTGAGCCATTTGAATAGCTATCAAAGTTTTAACTTGGAAATCTGGATCTTCATTGATAGTTTTCAATAACACCTCATGAATTTCTGTAAGACTTACTTTTTTAGTCATCAATGTCACCCAAAGATCATATTTTTTAATAAAATTAGGACGTGAGACTTTTTAATGACTATTACTAGAAAGTCTCTTAAATCTAAGCATTTCACTTTTTTGATATTAGATTTGTTCAAGAATTTGGATCAAAAATTATTTAATTTGAAGGTAGACATTAAAGTTTTGGTGAAATTGAAATGCATGATTGCAAAATAACTGTTATAAAAAGAACAATTAATCAGGATATCATTAATGATTATCTAAAAGAGGAATACCAAAAAGTGAAAGCATGCAAGCGTTTTAAAGATGGACAAAAGTTTTTAGTAACAAAAGAGAGCAGATATAAACCTCCAGAGGGATTCTGTCAATGGGCTTGGGCTGATATTCGTAATGATTTACTCACGATTGTCTATGGAGGGAAAACACCTCATATGAGAGATGAAAGTACGAATATAGTTGGTTGTACTGACTGGTTCCGTCCTGTTTATTTTAAACTTGAAAGAGTCGAATAAACATATAAGATCGGTAAAAGAGGCTGCTTCACTTCATCATGAACAAATTACACGATTTCGAAATATTCAGTTTATTTTCAGATGTATTTTATTTTCCATATTATTTTTAAACCACGCTTTACAAAAAAAAATATATATCTCAATATCTTGAAGGAACTAAGTATGTCTTATTTTGATATAGATATTAACGAAATGAAGAAAAAAATCGGGAATTTAACCCACATCTTATTCTTCCCTTCATGGAGACAATTGATAGGGGAATTAGAGTATAAAGGAAACTATTTAGGCCAATCAGTAATCGAAATTGTTAAGGATAATGTAGTAATTTTACCAGAGAGAATATACACGGGACAAGATAATAGTACTGGAGTACCATATGTTTTAATTATTGGACCTGGAGTATATTACACCCAGTTTAGTCTATCTCCTGGAAAAATAATCAGAGATCATCGTGAAATAACAGGAATTCTTCTACCTATTGAAATTTATGAACTAGCTCAAGGAGCAGCCTCGATTGTTAATTCAGATAAATTAAGAATGACAGAGCTAATGATGTCAATTCCTTTCTTACTTATTTTAACAAAACAAACAACACAAATGTTTCTTAGAGGTGTAATTGCACGAATTATCATACATCCTTATAAAGATTGTTTTAATCAACTATTAAGTGTGTGCAAAGACCCCAATTCATTATCGAAGGATGAGGGATTTAAAATTCTATCAGAAGGCTTTTCAACAAATACTACAAAAAATAGCTGCGTAATATTAACAGAAAAGCATCTAGATGACTATACAAAGATAACAGCTGGATTGAGAGCCATAAACCCTGATGTCTCCAATATCACGAATCAATTTCAACTGACTGGAAATGAAATGAGAACTGCAATATTTGATAATATTCAAATGATAAAAAAAGATTATTTGAATATAGGATATCCTCACTTACTGGACTGGGTTCCATAAGGGAATGATTAAATATATCGAAATTTAGCCTGGGTAGAGGGTTTTCGAATGGAGGAAGAAAAGTAATTGAATTCTATCCTCAACATTGGATGATCAAACATCCCATCTTAGCTCATACTTTCTTTTGGGAAAATAATGACGGATCTGTTTCTATATTCGATAGTGGAACCTCAATAAAGGATGCTGAATTAGTTTTAGGTGCAATCAAAAAACTTGGATTTCAGTTTAGTGATATAAAACATTTAATCATTTCACATTCCCATTTTGATCATATTGGAGGAATTCCAACAATACAAAAAGCCCATCCGAAGATTATGATCATAGCCCATAAAGTAGAAGCATATTTTCTTGAAAATCCTTTTAGGCTAGATAGTCGACATTTAAGAGGAATAACAAGATGGATCTTTCTTCCTTTTTTCAA
>JAUUVJ010000149.1 GCA_030589605.1 Candidatus Hodarchaeota archaeon
TAAAGCGGGAGAATTAATAAAAGCTAATAATGCATTAATCGAAGCTTTTAGAATCAATGCCCATTCTTTTGAGGTATTGAAGTTTGGAGGACTGTTATCACTGAAAATGGGAAATTATGATAAGTCTAGGGATTTTTTCAATCAAGCAATTAAAATAAATCCTGATCATGCTTTATTATGGTTTTCTAGGGGGGTAACTCTTAGCAAAATGGGGAAAAATAAGGGTGCAATTGATTCATATAATAAAGCTCTCAAATTAGAACCTAATCATCATAAAGCTTTATACAATAAGGCTTTGATTCTAGAAAAGACAAGAAAGTATAAAGATGCTGTGAATGCATTTCAAAAACTCATTGAAATTAATCCAAATGATTCCAAAATTTTGTTACACCTCTCATCATGTTATTCTGCAAGAAAGAATTTTGAAAAAAGTGTTTCTTATTTAATACGAGCCATTCAACTTGATAGAAATATTGCAAGTTATATCAGGCATATTCCTGAATTTGATAACGTTCGAAATGATCCTAGAATTAAAGAGTTAATTGAAAAAAAGCCAAGATAAGATTCCTTTATAAGGAAAAATAAGCTTTGGTTGAAAATAGATTGGTTTTTGGATACTACTGACATTTTATGGCTGAAATCTGATTCCTTTTCTTTTTAAGATATACTGATCGGACAAAAAGACTCGCCAATTTAATTATTTTCTCATTATTCAATAATATTTCTTTATCTAATACATATCTTTTCCATTCATAAGAGGAATACTTGATAGATACATGATTATTGGTTTTAACTATTGTTATTTGATTTAATACCCAGAATAGAGGTCTATCAGTGATATTTGAAACCTGATAGAATTTCCCTATTTGAAATTTCTAATAATTTGGAATATCTAAGATTTATTTCTTGGTTCTTTTCTTCTAATTTACTAAATTGTAACTTAAGTTCACCAATCAGAACGATATTTTCCAAATTATTATCTTACCGATTCTTTTACCCTTGAGAAGTTTCCACTAGCTGCTGTAGTGAATGCAAGTAAAGTTAAATTTGTCTATAACCCTAACAGAATCGAAGCAAAAACGAATGGTTTGGAAAAGTATTTCGATCATAACACAGCAAGTATTAAGCGAAAAAAAGTGCAATCGAAATTGCATCCTCATTCTATCAGAAGCCCTATTAAAAATGTAGATCCTAAAGCTCTTCGTTATCTTTCTTTGAAAGAGTACCTATTAGCTCTAGGGTTTCCTAAGAAATGGATTGTGAAAGGAACACTAACTCAGCGCAGCCAACAATTTGCGAATTCTGTTCCAGTTCCTCTTTCACAAGCAATTGCCAAATCAATCAAGTTAAATCTAACTAAACGCTTTGGTTTGACCGTTGTGTGATTAAATCAGAGTTACATTTTGATGAGAAATGAAGAAACTGAAGATCAAATTAGAGGATCATTTGATCAAAAGAATGAAAAAAAATAAGTGGGATAAAAACCTTCATATTAAAGAAAGTAAATTAGAAATTATTACTTTGTATGGGTTGTATGAGCAGAATGACCAATGAAAATGATGCTAGGAATCAAATAAGAAAATGGATGGAAAATCCAAATTTTGATATGATGGAGAAAATTAAGGAAACTATAACTCTCCTAGGTGAATCTAACTCAGCTTTATATTTACCTGAAGTTGTAAAACCCCTATACTTGGCGTCAAAACACAAGTATTCTAATATAGATAAATTACAAAATATTTGTATTCATGCACTACATAGCATCCTAATTGGAATCAATCATACAACATTTAGTTTTCATGAAGTGATTTCAACTCTTGATCAGATCACTCGTGGGATGATTTGTATTCTTATAGAGGAAATTTCAAATCAAATTTCGTTTGACTTGCCAAGAGAGGATCTTTCTTGGTTAATCCCGAGCTTTTTACTCCATGATTCTCCAAATAAGATAGCAAAATATTTTGAAAGAATCTCAATTCAAGCCAATCTATACTTTCAGATCAAAACACTTCATTTTATGGTTCAATGTGATAAAGGACGTAGTTTAGACATTTTTTATGATATTTTAAACTCCTACACACATCCAGTAATAAAACGACGGATATTGCAGCTAATGATTGGGGAAGGTATAGAAATTGACGAAAGCTTACACGATTTCCCTAAAGAAGTGGATTTTTCTCCGTATCCTAATGAACTTGGATCTGAATTCTCGGATCTCAATGATTCAAAATTCAAAGAGGATAAACTCCTCCTAATTAAGGTAAAAATTAGAAAAGACGAATATAATCTAATGTGAATATAAAAGGTGAATCCAGCATTACTTTTCGTTAAAAGTAATCCACAATAACACAAATACGAAAACATAATCTTCCTAGAAGAGAAAGTAAGAAGACCACCACCCCATTTTAAGAGAATATCCTGCTAGTTAATGCAAGAAAAGGGCAATTTTGTGTCATTAACCACAAAAAAGAACAACAAATAGAAAAATTGATTCTACAAAAAGAGGAGATAAACACTTGGTAGCTATACTGACACCTTGTATCAAATGCGGGATAATGGTCAAACCAAATGGGGTAATGGTATGTGATGGATGTATGAAGATGATCAAATCACTAAAAGACGTGAGGTGAAAAGAGACTCACCCCCAATAACTTGAATGAGATCAGAGGTAAGAAATCCTTTATTGGTCAAATTCATCTGATATTGCGAATCAAGTCTGACTTATCATATTCTTAATCTATCTCTAGTATTGTAAAAAGATAAGCTTTTGAGTGAATTGATGAATAAAGTTAGTAGAACAATTTAAGCTATTCTTTAGGTTGTCACCTTAATTTGGTAATTCTCAAAACACTGGATGTAAGAATTAAGAAAAAATTGAGAAAGAACAATTGATTATAAAGGGGGATAAATCAAAATGGCAATAAAAATCAATTCAGAGAATATGAACAAATTCTCTAATTTTCTGACTGAACTAATACCAATTATTCAACATAAGGTACAACAAGGAGATTTTAAGTGGAAAAGTAACCTAACTGATTTGACACCACCCTGTAGAATTGAAATTTTTGCTACTACTAATTGTGCAATTGGGGTAATATTCCAATATTTCCAATATCAAGATGAAAACCTTGTTATTAAACTTCATCAATTATCAGCGGACCAAAATTCTAAAAGTCGATACCTTCAGAACTGGGTTGATAATTCTGAATGGGAAGGACTCCCATATCCTCAATCAAAGTATTCTGTTGTTCCTAGAGGAATACGAGATCCATCATTCAGGCATTTTCTTGCCAGTTTAACTCCTGTAATAAATAAAATTACAACGATGCCACTAGTAACTCCTAGTCCCTCTCAACCAAAATCTTTTTCAGCTACCATGATAACAAATGGCGCATTATGGTATCTATTCAACATTCCTGATTTAGATTTTAATGAATGGGAATTACTATTGGTTGGACCATGTAAAAAAGAAAAAAATAAGGCAACTGGTATTCAATCAGATCAAAAAAATAGTGAATTAAAAGAAGATCTTAATCGATCAATGTCAGATACTACTAAAGAAAAAGAAAAGTATTTTGGCCACCATTTTTGGCCACCAATATGGCTTGGAAATGACTTCTGGCTCGATGTGAATTCTTACTTGAGATTACCAGAATTCAGAAGGATTAATTTCCAAGATGACTTCATTGGAAGCACTGAGTTTTATTCACACAAAATATATTTTGATAAACAAGGATCAATATTTTTAGGTACTGAATTAACAGAAAAAGAAGCATTAGCAGTATTTAACAACCTAATTTTTTCTATAAAATTCCTAATAGATGATATTACTATCAAAGGTTTTAATAAAGACGAGGTTTATCTAGTTTCTAAAGAAGATTTGTGTACTGTAAAGTTTACAATAAAAGAAAAAAGTGATTCTAATACTATTCCAAAAATTTCTCAGATAAATAAAACAGGTTCAGGTGATCGTGGATTTTGATTAAATCAGCCTTTTTATCCAGAACCTCAACCACTTTCATGGAAAGATGATGAAATCCTTCTTATGAATCCACAGGAGTTTTCACAGCTAATATCGTTAGCTTCAAAATATTTCTTCGAATTTAAACGAGAATACTCACTAAATGAGAATATTTTACATCTATTATTACAAAGCTCAAATCTTATTCGAAATTTTGAATATACACCAGGATTTATACTTGCTTTCTTTGCATTAGAAAGGATAATTACTGAGCTATGGAAGAAAATTCCAATTCAACAACTTATTGAGAAAGGATTATCAAAATCAAAAACTGAAGAACGACTATTTGATCGTAATTGGACATTAAGTCTTAAAATAGATTGTCTATCTTTATTAGGTGTTTTAACAGGCCAGGAATTTATTCTAATTCATAAAATAAGAAAACTACGCAATAGACTTGCACATGGAGGAAGAGATAATACTTTTGAAATCAACCACAAAAGAGTAGCAATACTTATAGATTTATGTGTTAGCTTGATGCAAAGAGTAAGTGCTAAAGGAAATATCAAAAACAAACCTAAAGATGATGTATTCAAACGAAATATTGAGAATTGGGATAGTAATCAATGAATAAGTATTAGAGGATGCTTTCATTTTTTGATTTTTTGTTTTTATTTTCTGATAGATACTTTTGAAAACTTCATGAAAAAGAGAAAAGTTGTCGTAAATGTTAAAAAACCGGATTTAAGTAAACTTCATTCCAAAAGTATATCTTTATTGGTGAAATAAGTGTTTAAACAATTAAAGAAAGATTTTAATGTTGACTCATATTATATTATTTACTAAAAAGTTCCATAATAAATAACCTTAAGAAAACTAAATCTAAATTGTAAGTAATTTCTTTCTAATTGTTCATAGAAGATCATTCTTGTTCTAAATCATTTCGAGGTGATTATGATGGGATTATTTATTGTAAAATTAGTAAAAGTAAAATTAAATATATTAAAAACTCAAAAAGACATATATTATACTCTTCTTGCTACTATATTCACTCTGTATTTACTAACAATATACCCAACACTCATTCAACAAGAACATGACATATTAAAAACAATTTATGCATCAATACCTGTTTTAATATTCTGTTTTGCGCTTTATTCATTTACTATCGTTGTGGATTTGATCTGTGGTTATGAAATAAGAACTTTTCACTTTGGAGAATTATCTGAAATATTGAACAAAGGAATATTCCCCAAAGCAAAAAAAATACCTTTTTTCTTTATTGATGTGTATGTTATCTTTTTTGGGGTAAGTTTAGCGTTTGTTTTAGTATTCAATCCATTCCTATCATCCTCTAATCTCGATTTATCTAATTTGATGTTTTTAATAATCAGCCAATTAGTATTAACTCTAGTGTACACAATGCATATTGTCTATAGTTTAGATAGACGTTATAAAAACAATTTAGAAGATGATGAACCAGAATAAAAAAAGTGTTATCCTAGATTGGATTTGAGTTAATTATTTCTATATTAGACATATTGAAAATGCACAACACACTGGGTTGTGAGAGTTATAATCATTATCTCTAGCACAGAAAAGGAATTATAACTTTTTTTCATGTGAAAATGGATTCCAATTAAGTAAGGCAATGGTGTTTATTAGAATGACTGCCTGTGATATGGTACAATATACACAGATATAATTTATAATCACCACCTCTAATAGAAGAAGATTTAACACAATCAAGTTTTTTTTTATCACTCTTGAACAAACTTGTTCAAGAGCATTTTCCACCCATTGATGAGATTCTCGAGGTCAAAGGAAAACGATATTTGCGTCTCAAGTGAGTTTCAGGTAGGATTAGTTTAGGTTTTTGAATAGCTAGAATTTACTCACTCTTTCTTTTACTTAAGATTATTTTCCCCTTAGTATTCGTCCATTTTTGATCCGAGAAAATTCATTATTGAATAGTACTTCTAATAGTCTTTGATCCTGATTCTTTGATTCCTCATCTCGTTTCAATTTCCCATAATCAGCTGGATTTGATTGAATGATTTCATCACATGCTTCACATACTGGAATTGATCGTGGGACTGGGCCTGGTTCATCTAAATAAGGAATGATTTTGCCTTCAATCCATTTTTCACATATTAAACAGATTACCTCTTTTTTCTCCATCTGTGGACACCGAAAATGATTATCACGTTACAGAATAAGTGTGTAGTTATATCAATTAATTCATATATTTTCTACATATCACTCCAGTACCGCACTTTTTTGTATTCCTCATCTTTTGTTTTTCGGGTCTTCTTCTTTCTTTTTGATTCCTCTATATCATTCACCATTAGTAAGCCTTCTCATTACTTTATTTCTTTATTGGAGGATCTTATCTTTCGCATTCGCTAGGTTCGAGACTTCTTCCGCTTCAATGACGAATAAAGTACCCCTCGCTTGATTAAACAGTAGCAAAGGCGCGAGCATGTTTCAGGCGTTTGATTCCACCTTACAACAAATACTTAGGGATGGGTGGGTACAGAATTCTGATTGTAAAGATCATCAATCGTTCTCAACTGTTTTTTCACGTCTCTTTAAACGCTTAAGGCTATGTTTCTTTGGGAGATAACATAGTAGGCCATCGGGTGTCAAACCGTCTTTATCTTTGGAGGGGGGAAAAACGAAAGCGAGTAGGTAGGTTGACTAAATGTATTGATAAATCCCATAAGGAGCGATGTGAATTTACTATTACTGCTGATGGTGTTAGGGACTATCATATTTGGCGAGACCCCGTTAATTGCTATTATGGTAGTTCAGCAAAAGCCTTTCTCCTCTGCATTTACGAAATTGGTGAAAAACAAGCAACACCCATTTTGCGAGTCTATCCAACACTTGAGAAGTTATGTCAGGCTTCGATGAGAGACTTACAAAAAATTGAAGTTTACTCATCCTTCCTATAAATGATATTTTCATTATTCATTCATAATCATTGTTGGGTTTGTAAAAAATGAAAACAATAAATATTGGATCATTTTACAGATTAAACCCTAAATTCTTACTTAATTTCTTATGTATCAGTTCAACCAATAGATAATGCACCTTAAGCATTGTGGCTTCTTTTTCTGTTTTGTATTGCTGTAAGAGCCCTCGCTCATCCAGATTGGTTATATAGGTATGAACGGTTGTTTTTCATTTGATTGAAATATTTGTTACTAGTTCAAAGACAGGCGATGGTATTCTTGATATTCAAAGTTTTTTAATCAATCAGATTATTTGTAAATGATCTTTTTGGTACTAGATGGTAATACTTTTAGCCATAAGAAATCTTGATATTTCATGATCACTTTTCAAAGCTAATCTGAATATGGAATAAAGTCAAGAAGAATTCAAATGATCTTTCACAAGAGCAATAAAAGCGTCCAGAGATATTTCTTCACCAATGAAAAAAATCATTGACAATAGGAAAAAAGAGCGAAAGTTCACTTATCAGAGAGCGGATTTAATAACCTGTCTTCCCGAACAGCGTCCAATCTAAGTTAGATGGTGTCAATAAAACCCCTTACTGTTGTGAACCTTCAATGATGATATGAGGAATGATCCTTATATATTCAGAATCATATTTCTTTTCGTTCATCAATGTGAAATGAAAAGTATGGATTTGATTAGCTTATTCTTTTCATTCTTATGAAGTAGCTTAGAAGTCTGCAAATGTATTATATTACAGACAATGGAGTGGTTTAAAATACCCTGTGGTTTATGGTTAAATTCTTATACTCCCAAATGTTATTTGATGAATGATAATACAATTATTAGTCATGGAAGGAGCTGTTTTCAGCAATATGGTAAATTAACTGTGAAAATTTGGTCAGAATACGTTGATGATTGGAATTACTGTCAAGGATACCATGATATACTTACTAAAAAATGCAATGGTATTCCTAAATCAGTTTCCTCTCGTTTTGGTAGTTTCAGTGACTTTAAAAGACTATGTGGTGTAAGTGGAATAAAGTCAGAACCTCGTAAGATAATAGAAAATAATATTAAAAGAAAAGAAGTTAATTTTGAGAGAGAATGGAAGAAACAGTTTAAATTATAGCATTAATCGAAAATATTTCTTCTTTTTTGGAATTACTAGAGAAAAAACCAATGTAGAAATACCAATCGGAAATATGGTAAGAATAATAAAAAAAAACAAGAAAAACAAGAACTTAGTGAGACTATAAAAAAGATAAAATCTTAAATACTAGACAAATATGATGCTTTACAATATCTGTATTGCACTGACAATATATATGGCTGGGGTCTCAAAACAAGAAAAAAAGTAGTAATTAGATGATGACACGAGTCTAACATGTAACAACAAGAAACTAATGCTCTGGAGTGTTTGCGGAATGGAAAATTTCTTTTCTGGTATTCGCAATCACTCCCTCCCTCCCCCCTCCAAAATATAAGCGATTTCCTCTCCTCCCAACAAGAATTTTCATTTCTTATGAAGAAATTAACGATAATTTCCCCAAATTAGGTTTCCTCATCAAATTCGTGTTAACAAAATCAACTGTGGGATATTGAGGATGTCGCTCATGACCTGCTTCATGACCTGCGGTAGGGAACAGAATTAAATTCTTCTATTCATCATCAAAATCGTAAGAAAAATCTTCTTCAGGCTCACTATCTCGTGCAAGCTCCACTAGTAATTTTAGTCCTTCTTTTTGCACTTCCCTATCATGTGCTTCCAGTTCTTTCATCTCTTCTTTCTCCTCTTTTGCTGACACTATTCTCAACTTCTCATA
>JAUUVJ010000193.1 GCA_030589605.1 Candidatus Hodarchaeota archaeon
ATTATTTACCTTATTAAATCTTAATGGTAAAAAAATCAACTATTTTATGGTAATAAAACCTATAAATAGTTTTCTACAAGATAAATCTCTAGTTTCTTGTGATTTTACCACTTATTCTTGTTCTTAATTATAATAGATCATTATCTAAATTTCATGAAAATCTAAAATTGCCTTTGAATATTTGAAACCAAAGCTTTATCTTATTCGTTTTTTTTCTATTAAACGAATACAATAAACGGTGATATTCATTATGATTAACGATTCGGACTTCATTGATCTTTTCATTCCTGGACCTGTAAATGTTTCTAAAGATTGTCGAGATAAAATGTCTCTACCTATGATTGCACATCGTAGCGATACTATGAGCGACCTTCATCAAGACATTGCCTCTTATTTACAAAAAATGCTTTTTACAGAAAATCAGATTATCCTATCAACGTCCTCTTCAACAGGACTTATGGAAGCAGCAATGCGAAATTGCGTTCATAAAAAGGGGGTATTAAGTGTACTTAACGGTGCCTTTGCAGAACGTTGGAATAAAATCGCTCAAGCAAATGGGAAACCTACTGACACTCTAACTGTTGACTGGGGAAAAGCTGTTACAAAACAACAATTGAAAGAAAAATTGGAAGAAAAAGAATATGACGCAGTATGTATTACTCAAAATGAGACCTCTACAGGAGTCGCAACTCCTCTTAAAGATCTATTCAAAACTGTAAAAGATCATGATTGTTTACTATTGGTCGATGCAGTATCTGGCGCTGGGGGTCTTGAAGCTCGAATTGATGAATGGGAGATTGATTTTTACTTATTTGGACTACAAAAATGTATGGCACTTTCTCCTGGTCTTGCGGTAGCATCAGTATCGGACGCAGCACTTGAAATGGCAAAAACTGTGCCAAATAGAGGGTTATATTTCGACTTATTAGATTTAAAAAAATACCATGATAAGAACGGAATGCAGCCAGCTACCCCTGTTATCCCAATTTACTACCAGTTGCAATATCAACTTCATAAAATTATGGATGAAGAAGGAATTGAAAATCGTTGGGCTAGGCATGCCGAAATGGCTAACTATACTCGAAATTGGTTAAAAGATAAAGGTCTTAGTTTATTTTCAGATGAAAACGTTGCAAGTAATACTGTTACTTGTGTTAATAGTAAAGGAATTGATGTAGCAAAGCTTAAAGCAGATTTAAAAGTAAAAGGATACTTTTTTGCCACAGGTTACGGTAAATTCAAGAAAACCAACTTTCGAATAGCACATATGGGAGATAGAACCCTAGAAGAAGTAAAAAAGTATCTTCAAACTATAGATCAATTAACCTGATTAACAGAATTAGCAAATTGAAACTTAAATCCAATATCTTCAAGTACATTCGGATATAGGATGATTATTTGTCATCCTAATTCCCTTTTCACAGAGATGTACATTTCACGTTTGAAGTATATCCCTATCCTGATAACATAAGTGTTTTAATATCGAATCTTCTTCATTATCAATCAATTTAATATTTCGCTAAAAACATTACTAAATGTGTTATAAAATCATTGAGAGTAGATATATTGGCCCAGATATATGATGCAATCATCCTAGGAAAAGTAAATCCATTTCGAAGCACATCTGTTGGTGATCCTTGGCAAGCAGAGGTTATTGATGTTCAGGAGATTAATAAAAAGCCAACACGAGCAGTCCTAGAAACCCTTGATGAAGTACGTTCTACGGGTAGATCAGGGATGTGTATGCTTCTCGGCGACGCTGGCGTAGGAAAAACTCATCTCCTAGCAAGATTGCGGAAGATTGCGGATAAAAGAGACTATTTATTTGTTTCAGTACGACCATTGGGCGACCTTCAACGTATTTATGGTCATATTTTACAAGAAATTATGATCAGTCTTAGGAAAAAAGGTCCAGAAGAAGAGTACACACCACTAGAGCGCTTTGTTGGTGAAATTATTTTTCGTGCTCTAAGTGATGGAATGTCTGATAATCCTACAGCTAGTAAACTTGCTGCTTCCTTAAGTAATGACCCAATGAAAATATTTACTTTCAAACCAGAACAATTTTATTCAACAAACCTAAGAAAAAAAGCTATTAATTACTTAACAAATGCATTTCCAGATGTTGATATTCAATTCTTAGAAGTTTTATTCCACGTTTTTAACCCAGAATTAAAATCCACAGCATTCAAATGGCTATCTGGAGTAGAAGTATCTCAAAGAGATTTAGATCGCCTAGAAGTTCCAGAATCAATCAACAACGAGAACAGAGCTCTTAGTGTCCTTCAAACAATAGCTGAATTAGCTCAAAAACCAATTCTGCTAAGTTTTGATCAGCTTGAATCAATTTATATTCGTTTTAAACGTGACAATGGAATTCAGGTTCTATTTGATTCATTAACTAATTTGTACAATCAATGTAAACATTTACTTGTTCTAGCCATGGTTCAATCAGTAGTTTGGGAAGATTCTATTGTTAAAGAAGTACCAGAGTATTCCCGTCAAAGAATTGATTATATAACTAAACTTGAAAGAATAGCACCAGAAACAGCGGAATTGTTAGTGAAAGCAAGACTAGAAACCTTATTTAAGGACTCAGGTGTTGAATTACCCTTTCCTACTTACCCTTTCACTGAAGAATATATCAAAATAGTGAACAAGAACACTAATGGAAATCCAAGACTCTTCTTACGACAATTAAGAGACCGAATAAATGAATTCAAAGATAAGGGTTTCATTCGGGAGATGTCTACAGAGGATATTTCAAAAAAAGTCCAGAAAGAAGCTGTAGCTGGTGTACCGCCTACAACTCCTGATCAAATCGTTGCTACATCTTATCTTACAGAAGACAGTAAGAAAGCGATCATTGGTCTTACAAGCAGAGAAAAAGAAGCATTATCTGATTTATTCCCTGATTTACCACCTTTAGATGATACACCCATCTCAATTTCTACTCCAAGTTCTTCAACAACATCATCCGCTTCTTCAACATCTATCTCAACATCAACTCCTAATGAAATTATAACCTTTCTAGAAACGAAATGGGCAAAATACGCACGAGAATTTGAACAGGAAATTTTCACATTCCCTCATCCAGTTAGAAGAGATTTCTGTAAAGGAGTATTATATGAGATCCTGTCGTCAAGCATGGACAGAAATACTCCCCTTTATGGATTAACAATTCTTAATGTAAGAATAGATCGCAATTTGGTTGACCGAGATGCAAAAGGACTAGATCTTGTTTTTACATACCAAACTCCAAGAGGACCGACTTCTGTAGGGATAGAAATCAATAATAGTGAACATGGATCAACAGTTTTTCAAAGTTTGCGGCGATTAAAGAAGCTTGTCAAAGGCAATATTAGGTATGCCTTTATTCTTCGGGATGAAGAACTTTCACTCCAACGAACTGCAACAAAATCATTGGATTTAGCGGAATCACTAACAGAATTTGGGGGCTTATATTATATTGATTTTCACAGCAATCAAGCTCTTCTAGCAACAAAAAAACTAATAGAATTTGCATCTGCAGGAGATCTAGCAGTTGGAAGTCATACTGTTACTAGAAATCAAGCTATGAGTTATGTTTTCGAAGAATGCCTTGGTCGAATTACTATATTTCAATCCATATTTACTCATCTAAGTTCTGTCGAAAGTACACCTCAAACTTCAGTAGCTGCTTCCGAATCATCTGATGCCATTGAAGCTATCATAACAATCCTAAAATTCAATCCGAAAATGACTCTTGATCGAGTTTGTCTTCTACTCAATCGAAATGAAGGAGACATTATACCTATTTTGAAAATGCTAAACATTAGAGGAATGATATCTTTTGATGGTAAGAATATCCACCTTTTGTAGTAGTAGCAATCTTTGATTTCAGCTAATAGGTATCATTCTTAGTCCAAGACACAAAACAAACACTGAAATTGTATTTTCCTCCATCCAAACACACACGTCCCTTATTAGTTATCAATTTGAGGAATTTGATGTCATTATCAACTTCTCGGGGCTTTCTTTCTAACATATGAGCTAATTCTTCAAGTTTTACTGGCTTTTCTTTCAGTATTGTAAGAATTCTATCTAATTTTTCTATATTCCTGAATCGAAAACTCCTATCAGGAGGGCTTTCTTTATTCAAATATTTAATAAAATACTGGTTATCTTTATTCTTAGAGATTTTTCCAAAATGGGTGAGATAATTAAGCATTTTAGCAATTTCTTTTGTATCTGGATAGCAAGCTCCAATAGCCCTTGATAGCTTAAAGGATTTGAAAGTCTCATTTCTTCTTTTTTCTAAATAAACTATCATACTTGGCATCCATTTAAACGGAAACTTCTCTATATTGACTGCCATCAGGAAAAAAGCTCCAAATGTGCTATCCTCTTCACTACAATAACAAATTAAGAAAATTGATACCTATCTATATTATTAGATCTTGACTTTTAATTTATTGTAATTATCTCAAAATAGAATCAGAAAGAACAGATAGAATTGGGATCAAACATATTCTTTACATTTCTGTACGATGAACATTCATTACCAGGTTATAAAGGGGGGGAACCCATTCAAAAGGCAATCCTTTTTGATACTGGAAGGAGTGGAGGATATCGGAATTGATATTGATACTCTCTAGAAGAACTAGCTAATAAAACTGGAACTGTAAAATTCATAATGAAAGGACTTTAAAAAAAAAAATGAAAGATAATGAATATGAAGTGAAGATATGTCTATTCAAAAGTTGGATATTCAAATACTTGTAGATAATATTTCGGGACCTCCGAGAACTCTTGGAGAGAGTGGATTTTCAGCATTAGCTAATGTATTATTTACTGATTCAACAGAATTAACAATTCTATTTGATACTGGTCCATCACCTGTTGCTTTTCTCAACAATATTAAAAATCTTGAAATAGATCTTACAACCATTGATACCATTGTTCTGAGTCATTTTTCGGAAAGCTTATCTATAGGTTAAAATGAATTCACTATTCAGAATTCGGGATAGAAGGACGATACCCATCTAGATCGAGAGTAACATAAGTATATCCATTATAACTCAATTCACATCTATTGATCAATATTTTCTGTTCTAGAAACACCTGGTACTACCTTAGCAATATGAGTTTGTCCACCAACTTTTTTTATGGCATTACTTACTTTTTCTTCACATCTAGGAGCATAAGCTATCATACACCCTCCATTACCTGAACCTGTTACTTTACAACCAAGAGCACCTGCTTTCAATGCAGACTTAATCATAAGTTCAAGTTTTGGTGTACTCACCTGTAAATAATCCCGTAATGAGGTATGATGTTTTGTCATCAGTTCGCCAATGTATTCGTGATCCATAGATGGTAAACCTTTTTGAAATTCTAAATAAGCTTCTCTTGTTATCTCATGATTTAATACTGCTGCTTTTAATGTGCTTATTGAAAATTCATCTATGACCCCTTTAACTTGCTTAAGACTTTCAACATCCTTTAAAGTTAGATCTCTTACATGAGAAACTTCTAAAAAGTTCAATCCTTTTGTAACACCATTTTTTATTAACGATAGTGTATTTAAAGTGTCTTTTTTCTCAAGAGAATTCCCAATAACAATCCCAGGTATTTCCTCCAACAATCGAGAACAGTTAATGGGATCAAATTCTTCATAATTAACATGTCCATGAGAAATTGCCATATGATCCTGCATTCCACCTGGTTCATTGAATTCCACTACCTCAGCTTGATATGCATACTGAGTAACTTCTATTGGAGTTAATGTTTGATCAAAAGCTTCAGCTAAGAATGCTATCCAAATTACACATAATGCACTTGAAGATGAAAGACCCATTTTCATTGGTATTTCACTTGTTAATACTGCGCTTACACCTTCATTTTTGGGAATGTGTCCTTCATTTTGGAGTACGTTTACTCCAGATTTAAAATAATCACGAGGAGTATTATAAGAAATGTTTTTTGAGTTAAAAATCTCCTTTTTTTGAATATCAGATAATTCAATATTAAATTCATAGGAATTTGAACGTTTTCCATGAATTTCCATGTATAAATCAATAGCTGCGGGAATAACAGGTAATCCTAAATAATCTTGGTGCTCACCAAAAAACACTACTCGTCCAGGGGCCTTTAATCTGATATTCATTATCAATCACTGCTAAAGAAAACAATTTGAACTGAAATTTTCGCTTTTGATAAAATATTTCTTACATAAAATGAATAAACATGTAAAATGTGGATATGACCAATATTTTGACATGATTTTGTTATAACTGAATAATTATTAATTCTGATAATCATTCATTAAAACCATGGCAAATGAAACACAATAACCCTGGTCCATATTTGATCGTTATATGGTCATAGTACCTTAGGTAACGCAATTCCGTTGTTATTAGGTAATATTGGAGTTATAATTTTGTCATTTCAAGTTATTAGTAATACGAAGATATTATGCGATTAATTCGAAATTCAATGATAGACTTGTTAGGTTATAATCAAAGTCATTAGATTTATTGTTATACTAGTAAAAATTTAAAGTCGGAATGGTATAGTACTCATTTATTAAGGTCGCCTTCAATCTCAAATATTTCGCATCTATCAGACCTAAAGATTATTTAAATAATATGGCAAATTATAAACCTTAGTTCAAAGGATCTCTCAAATATATCAATAAACAGACCAAATGTGAGAACTATCATGTCCCGTTCCATGCTTACAAAACCACTTCCTGAATTTGTTCAAGACACCTTTGAGACACTAGGATTTATCGTACACCATAGAATGCGTATTTTAAAACATCCTCTCGCTGACAGTCGATTATCATTCGTGGTTACTCAAGTTAATTCTAAATCAGAATATACAGGAGTTATTGTTCGCGACTGGAAACGAATTGTCGGTGTTGGGCAAATTCATAAGGCGGAAGAACTACTTCAATCATGCCCTGAACTTGATAAAATACTTATTGTATCATCAATGGGATTTTCCTATTCTGCAACTCGGATTGCAGAAAAAATCGGTATTGGATTATTGACGAAAAGAGAATTGATATCTTTATTGGTGAAACGAATCGAATTAGAATAAATTTTCCTTAAAATGATGCTTGGGTAATTTGTGGAGCAATTTCTTCAATTATTTTTTGCACATCATGTAAATGTTCTTCTGAATGTGCAAAAGATAAGACACCAAGACCATGTTGACTTGTTACATTCCTATTGAGTAATGCTAAATGGGTTAAAGCTTCTTTTTTCTTATCACTCAGTTCGACAATATTTTCAGGAGTTGGATTTTCAATCCAATTTGAAAGAACATGAAGAAAGATTATTGATTTATATCCAGTTGCAACTAAATGTAACTTTTCATCTATAAAATATTTATTCAATTCCCGATGAAGAGTTGAACCTGCTTTATTAATTCGTTGATAGTCAGAAGAAGAATGTTGTAGAATATCCAAAGTTTCTAGTCCAGCTGTCATTGAAAGAGGATTTCCCG